>NZ_JBWKZL010000006.1:0-273669 GCF_059424475.1 Lysinibacillus sp. GW247-5R2A
CAAAGCCAATTTAACTCAGACAATTGGCAGTATGATGAAGAAACAGATACCTATACATGCCCCTATCAAAAACATCTCAGATTTACATATCAATCTGTAAGAAATGATCGTACGGGCTTCCAACGTACGCACAAAATCTACGAATGCGAAAACTGTTCGGGATGCCCGTTCCGTTCATCATGTACAAAAGCGAAAGAAGGCAACAACCGAAAAATCATGGTGAATGAAAAATGGGAACAACAAAAAGAATATGTAAAAGCAAAGCTTTCAGAAGAGGAAACAAGTGCCATCTATCGAAAACGTAAAATCGATGTGGAACCAGTTTTCGGATTCTTGAAAGCTAATTTACGTTTCACTCGATTTTCGGTACGCGGAAAACCGAAGGTTGAAAACGAAATGGGCTTAGCATTAATGGCAGTAAATCTTCGGAAATATATTGCCATTAACCAAGCAATAAGGTAAAAATAGTGGAAAATCTTAGTCAAATAAGCAAAAAGGGAAATCGAACAGCATCGATTTCCCTTTTATCTTGAATATCAGCTAGTTCTGTCCCAGCCTCCTTTGATGTTAAGAACTACGTTGTGCAATGATAATTTTCAATCCTTCAAAATCTCCGCCAGTTAATGTGCCTGCGTCGAATTTATCTAGGTGTGACTTATTAATAAGATTTTTATCTACTGCTTGTTTGAGGTAGTCACGCACAGCAGCTTTAGTTGTTTCGTTTGTGAATTTCATTGTGTCATCCTCCTTTTCTATTGGTTTTTGAGTACCTTCTACAATAAGTTTTACCTTTACAGCGCTGCTTATTGGCACTACTACTTGTCCTTCTAATTGATAGCCTGCTGGCATTTTCCATGTTGTAGGAATTTCAAAATGCGGTGCATCGTACTTTCCTGCTTCCCAATATCCACCCCATTCAATGCCTAGTTTTTTAGCTATCGCTCCCACTTTTGAAAGTGTAGAAATATCATACAAGTTTCGCGGAGGAGCTACAGCAATATCCCAAGCTCTGCGTGATGTATGATTACTATTGCGTGTCCAGGTAACTACTTGCCCTGGTCTCATTCGCCCTTGTTCATACAAATAATTTTGGCGCGCTTGGCTGCGGTATGTCTCTGTTATGAATATGAAGTCTATACCTGCCTTATAGCATTCTTGAAAGAGTAATTGACAGGCTGTTTGAGCAGCTGCAGTTAATTCACTTAAATCTCGACATGTTTGAGTTACGCTTGTCATTTAACCTCACCCTCTCCTGATTTATCTTTTACAATTGCTAAAATATTTTTTACAAAGTCAGGCATTGGCAAGCCCATTTTAGTACCGTTTTCCGTGATCGATATAAATTCAAGAACACAAAATGCAATGGCTGCTCCATCCCCTGCGTACTCAATGCCAGAAATCACAACGGACAATAAATAAACCGATCCTACTAGCATTAAATAATAAATCTTGCGTATGATGCCGTTAAAGCCTGTACGACTATTTAAGTTTTGATTAACGACTCCACTCATGATGCCAGTGGCATAATCAATAGCCATGAAACCGATTAGAACCGTCACAGCCATTCCTAACCCATCAACCGAATATGAAATAATTGTGCCGATTGCTCCACTTACTGCAGCGATCCATTTTTCCATTACAACACTTCCTTTATGCATAATAAAAAGCACCCTCAGCTGAGGGTGCTCGTCTACTTTAATGAAATTCATAGTATATTAATTACTACTTTTATACTCAGTATAATTTTTTAATATAATCACGCTTATAAACGATCCAACTCCACCAATTACATATAGAATCAACGAAAATCTTCCGAAAAATAGAAATGGACTAAACATAAAAGCAATAGAAATAACTATCAATATTACTATTAATAATATCATTGGAATATTTCTATTTTGATTAGAGAGCTTAAATAATTTACTAAATGGTATTTCTCCGCTCCTCACCTCTCTTATTTCTAACCCCTTCCAATCTTCTAGCATCATTTGAACTTTTTTATCACTCTTCTTACGGAGTATCAAACAATTATTTGAAGACATTTTAATAATTTTCCATTCTTCGTTCGTATTATCTAATTTTAAATAGTAATCAGCAGTTAATGTTAATTTTTTTTCAAACCAATTCATTATAATGATTAACACCTGAAATAGTACAACTATAATTGCACCAATAACTAGAAAAATTGATATTACCACACTAGATTCCACTGAAAATATTTCTTGTCTTTTCTCCGGATCGAATAATATTCTTACATATGAGATTATCATTATAAATGTAACAATTACGATTAGTTTCCAGAAACTTATCTTTATTCTTTGTAAATCATTCATAAATTTTTTTTCAAATTGCGTTGTATTCCAATAGTTAATTGCTCTAGGAATAACGTATATAAGAATAGACAATAAAAATAAATAATGTGGATTATCTATTACGTTTTCTAATAACACCATGGTTCCTTTCCTCCAATCCACAAACTACATTCGACAAAAGGAAAGGATTTCCTTCTAATTTAGACAATAAAAATAACGCTAAGCGTCTGCTTGCGTTTACTTCTTTAACTCATACTTCAATGCGTCAATCTCACGCCTCATTTTACTGATAAAGGTAGGTTTATCATTATCGAACACGACCTCTATCTTTCATCTTTCGCTTGCCGTATTCATAAATTTCTTTTACAGCAGTTATCCGAGTGTCCATTGTAACACCCCAGCCTTTATCACGAACGGTAACCACATCACCTACGCTAAAACCTTTGCCGTAGACTAATCTTGATGTAGTAAGTATCTGGCCGCCTAAATAAATCTCTTGGGCATGCTCGGATAACTTTTCATTACCACGTTTGTTTAAATCAGCTACAACCTTTTCAATCGGACGTGGGTTTCCCTCATCGTCTTCCTCTGATACATCTCTGGCATCCACAAACATTTCATATCGGTCAGCTCCTACAACGTCACCAATCGAAATAATTCTGCGCTCTATGCCTTCACCCTGACCTGCTACGACTGCGAAGTTTTTATAATCCAAATCACTTTCGGTGTATTCGAGGGATTCAATTGTTTCAAACTCAGTCGAGAAAACAGCTTGTGGCTGCCCTGTTTGATTGGCTACTAGATTTCTTCCTTCTTTCACAACGAATACAAAACGCTTATTTTTCAAATCGAGCTCAATGTTCCAACCTAGACCATGAAAGTTCTGTGAGTTTTTCATTTAATGGGTCATATCGTGAGTTCTCTTCAATAACAGGTCCTTTGTTTTTGTTAGTGCCTAACACTAATCTTGGAAAGATACGAGCTGGATCACTCGGATTAATCATCTGCGTGTTCACAAAATGCCGCATAACTGTTTCTACATTACCTGTCACACTTTCATGAGTCTTGCCTGCCGCTGGATAGATAAGGCGCTGAGACGTGAAAGTTTTTAGAGCCAAGGCTTTAATGCCCCAGTTCTCCGTTTGCTTGCCGTTTTCGTCCAGCTCAATTTCTCAATGCCTGATGATGTAAGCTTGATCTAATCGATTGTAAGGGAAGATGATATTACCTTTAATCAATTACCAACAAAGAACTCTACTAATTTACTGGGTAGACTCTTTTCAGTTGCAGTGGATAGTGCTTGATTCACTAACTTTTCTCGTGCTGCTTCTATTTGAGACTGCTCAAACTGCGCCTTTAAATCGCGTAACTGTTTCGCTTCCTTCGATTCAGGTGGATAGCGTTTAGCAATCTCATCTTCTAATTTCTTTGGAAGTGTTTTAGTTTCATATGTTTTGATTGCTTCTGTAACACGAGTGTCTGCAAAGGACTGTAAATAGCTCTTACCTTCTGCATTTTCGTTTAAGAAAGTTTGAACCGATTCAAGTGTCAATGTAGCCCCTTGACCGTTACCGTCATCTCCTGGTAATGGGTTATCCGCTGGGGGAGTTCCTTCGTCACCGTCAGCAAGCATCTGAATATCTAAAGGTATTAAAGTTTTTAAATTGAATGGATTTTGATTCATGATTTCCTCCTTGCCCAATTTAGTTATTCGATTGAATCCCTAAACTGTTCAAAAGTGTATTTGTTCTCGTTCTTTATAGCGTCTGCGAGAGGAAAGACAAAATAAAAAGTCATTCAAAACGAATGACTTGTAAATATTTGTAATAAAGTTGGATTTGTTTAGATTACAGTTAAGAAAAAGTAAACTTTCATAAAGGAGAATTACTTCCTTTCTTTTCATCTTCACTTATTAGTTTGGCTGTTAGTTTTAACTAGCTTGCTAAAAAATCTTATAATTAATTGCCCTAAAATATAAATAATTGAAACAAATACAATGGCGGCATCTCTGCCAAAAGGTTTAAACCAACTTCCATCATCAACTATGAAAAAATAGCCAAATATCAAAGAAATAACGGTCATAATAAAATTCAAGCCAAAGAACAAAGGCAATTTAATGTTTCTCGATGATATACCTACAACAATTATGAACACTAGAAATACCTGAAACAAAAAATCAGCTTGTTGCCTAGCAAGATGACAATTAAATTCGTAAAAATGAAATAAGAAAGGAACTGGAAATAAAAACAAAATACTTTTAATAAATCTCTTCAATTTATATATACCCCCATATTATATTGATAAAGAAAAACCACCCATAAGTGTAATTCTACACTATTGGGCGGTTTTTTCAATATGGTGTAGTTTTATTCCTAATTCTTATTCTACTGAACTGTTCCTTTAGTATAAGTGACAATCTTCACAATTTCTTTGTTCCATAACGATTTCCTTTAAATGTGTTACTTAAGAAAATTGCCCGATTGTTGAACACAATTTAAACAAAACACCAAAATCGATATTAAAAGAAATCATCCACACTCACCCTTCACCTCTAAATTGTTTCCTCCAATCCTCGTAACTCACGAACGGCACTGTGACACTTGGAGGTTTAACCTGCTTGTATGCTTTGTTAAAGGCTTGCCTGTAAGTTAACCCTAAGTCAGACATATAAGCATCAATACGAGCAGCCAATAGCTTTTGGTACGTATCATCCATGTAATCTCTGCCTCTACGGTATTCAGGTAACTTGCCATTCACCATATAAATCGTATGGCAACGACATTGAATATCCATCGATGCAATACCCCATAAACGAGGACCTTTTGCTTTCCATCCTAAACTCGGTGCTTTATCTTGCAGATGTTCTGGCTTGTGATCGCTCCCCCCCCATTCCGTTATAGTGGAAATAGCCATCTTTATCAGCTTTTTGACCATCTAACTTACGATGTGATTTGCGGACCCTAGTATCAAGCGAGGACATCCATACTTTGGTTAGCCGTGCTGTTTTGCTTGCCTGTTCCTCTATTGCTAAATCTACTTGTGATCTAACTCGGCCACCTTCTGTACGAGCAACTAGGATAGCCTTCTTTCTTGTCCAACCCATAGCTTGTTCAATTCGTATCGCCATATCTGTGTAGCTTTCACCAGCTTGTAAACTCTGAGCTATCTCGATGTTCAAACGCCCGATAATGTCGTTCCTGTGTGCTTCTAATATCTTAGGTAACGTCAAAAACTCAACAGGATTAGTTAACACTGCTTGAATCACCTCAGCAGATGGTATTTTAAAGCCCATTTCCTCACCTGTAGACTGCTGTAAGAGATATAGCCATCAATAAGTATCTCTCGATGTAAATACGTTCCTGTGAAGCTTGTATAAGCTTTATTATCTCTTTGTAATCAGTATTTAGCTGTTGAGTTATCAACTTCATCTCTTGATAAAAGCGATTGTACTTGTTTACGTCAGTCCAAGTAGCTTGTCCGTTCTTCCCGAACTTGCGGTGCATTTCTAACATTTGAGCAAGAATAGTCTTTAAACGTCGTGCAAAAACAACCTCAATATCTTTTTCAGCTTTGGCTTCTAAATCATCTAAGACTCGATTGATTTCCTGTTGATTCATGTTTCATCAACTTCTTTCAGATCATCGTTATCCTCGTTCAATGGTTCAAGCTCATTTCCATACAATTGAGCGTCCTTCTGCATCTCTTCAAGTTCATACTCCACATCATCAACAATTGATAACTTAGAAAGGCGAGTATGTTCTGACACTAACCCTTTTAATGCTTGTGAAGCTTGAGCCTCGGACAACAAATCAATAGGAATGTTGCGTTTGTATTCATACCAAACTTTCAAGTAATCTTCCTTAGAGCAAATACCTTTCTTGGCCCATGCACTACACAGCACCTTAAATTGATAACGTAGAGCAGTCGTAAATTTTCGCTCCATCGTCTTACATTTGTTCTCAAGTGCCATAAGCTTATATTTCATTGCTACGCCAGTAGCATTACCTGCAAACGATTCATCGCTAAAGTTCACACTCTTAGCTAATCGCATGATGTTCTCTTCTAAGCGATCCAAGTGGTTCTCAATCATTTGATCATTGACGTCTTTGGTTAGATATTTAATGTCATCATCTTCACCCATTAACTCAAAAATGCCTGTTCGAGCAACTTTCTTAGCGTCATCGTCATCCATTCCCATGGCCTTTAAGTACTAGGTAGGCCAAACGGAATTGTTCTATCTCGTTGGAGGCATCAGAAAGAGTTCTATCGTAAGCATCAATCAGGTTATACACCTTGTCTGCATCACCCTGTAGTTCCTCGTTATTAGGGACTCCAAATAAAGGGCAATAGTCGAATAAGTGTTTACGTTCATCTTTTAAAACAAAAGGTGAATCAGTATCAGCGCGAGTGTAGAGCCTTTCAGTTGTTGTATCGTAAAACACCAGCTGTTCAAACTCTACTTTCTCACCCTCAGCATTAAGTTCAGCGCTTTTGTAATATCTTAAGCTATACTTAGGTTCACTGACATCTGCTGTTTCTGAAAGGATGATAGTTTCCCACGGATCAATCACTGTTGCTCTTTCATTTCCATCAGTATCAATGTAAAGCAAACGTGCTGAATAACCGCAAATGGCTGTTTTTTTGCCTGACTCACTATCTAGGTCATCAATAGAATTACGCAAATTAAAAAGCTCAATCGCCTCAGATAATTTATCAAGGCTTTGAGCTTGCTTGTCTACTACGTATGAAATTGGATTACCAAACATGTAACCAACCTTTGTATCTACTATTTCAGCATCTAAAGGATTATTAAGAGTATTGTTCACCTTGTCGTCAACACGGACTACATCGTCATTACCTTGCGCATAATCGGTTGGTTTACGTGTTAAAATCGGTACTGCGGATAGTTCAGCTTTGTACCGATTGTAGTTAAGTAATCGCTTTTTTCGTTCAGCTTTAGTTTCTGAAACGAGCTTATCAAGTAATAAAGGAGTAACGCCTTTCTCGTCGATATAAGCAATGTATTCGTTCACTTTACCACCTCCTTATTTTGAATTGACACCTTTCACACTAGCAACATCATAATCATCCAGCCCGTACCACATTGCTGAAAATGTGTGCGGATCAATATTAAATTCGTCTTCATAGATTTCATCTGTTTTAGGATCTTTCTTGAAGGTAAGTTCCTTCAACTCTCGAATTGTATTCACACAAGCATCCGAACAAATGATTCGTTTGAAACGTTTCATTTTCTTTGTATTCTCTACGCGCGTGAGCTTCTTACAAGCAAACATACGAAAGCCTCGCTGCTTGTAGTAAGCAATTGTTTTCGGCTCCGCATTATAAGATTTAATAATTGATTTTTTTAGCCCTTCTTCCTCAAGTTCATCTGCAGTTTTATCATAGGTCATGCCTCTTTTGTAATACTCCCAATAGATATACAGCCATTTCTTCTCATGATCTACAACCATACGTAAAAGCGCATTGTAGGAATCGACAAAGCCAAAGTCCATGCCATTCTTTCGAATTGGTTTTCTAATCGCGGCTATCTCAGCCATTACCTCATCATGAGGCTTTGTCTCAAACTGTGGAAGCACTAATATTCCATTGACACCGAAACGTCCTTTACGTGCAATTCTATAAAGATCAGGATCATATAGCTCCATCTCATCAAGTTGTTCGATATAGCTTGCTGGCAAAAATAAATTATCATCAGCTGTTGAGTGATGATAATATGTGTTATTCACTATGATGGTTCTTAGCTTGTATAGTTCCTCATCATCTAAGACAAAATAGTTTTCCAGCTCGTTTTTAAAGAAATGCTTGTACACCCAGTTCCCTTTTGATACTGGATTAGTAGAGAGAATAATGAACAAGTCTAGCGTTGGGTGTCGCAAACGACCAAGTAACTCTTTAAACCCGGCATACTTAATCTCACTACATTCCTCCAACCAAATGAGAGAAATATTGTTAATGGATTTTAGCTTTTCAGGCTTATCCATCCCTCGAAAGATTATCTTTGAACCGTTCGGGAATTTTACAGTCATTGGCGAAGAACTTGTCTTAACCTTGCCAGATAAACCTAAATCCTCAATGATTTCAGTAAACAAAGAAAACGTACTATCTCTGTGTGTATCGTAAACTTCACGAACGACAAGAGCTGTACGTTTTTCTTCTAACAACTTCAAAAGTATTTTGAGTGCCACATGATATGATTTAGAAGATCCATACCCACCGACTAAAAGTTGAGTTTTGCAACTCCAGTCGAATAGGAAATCATCAAAGCGAGGATTAATTTCTTTCTCCATTACCCCTCACCCTTTCTCTTGATGACGATTTCCATAGGTCCATCATCTTTATTATCAAGTTTTTCAATTTCAGCTGTCGTCTTCTCAATGTTCAACTGCATTTGCTCGAGTTTTAGCCTACGTTAATCATCCTCTGTTGTAAGGTCCATAAACTGCTTAACCAAGTTTCGGTGTTCTGCAAATGCCCTCGTTTGAGCTTTGATGTAAGATTCATAACGTTCATGAGCATAAATGACTTTAAATGTTTCGCCACTACCACCTTCACCAGATGAATAACCACTTGTTTCTTTCAAATGGTCAAATGAATCTTCAACCCACATAATCTTCTGGACACGGATGATAGCAGCGAAGCTTAGTTCGATTTGTAGCCAAAGCTGATCAACCACATCGAAGTCCTGCAATGCCTCCATGATCTCGACTTGTTCATCGAATAAGAACTTACTTCGCAAGCCATGAATCATAGCAGCCCTGTTCCGTTTGGTGAATTGATTCTGTGGATTTGGATTGCCACTCCTCTTCTTCACTCTTCCATCCTTCTTAGGTGGTTCATCTTGTAGGATTTCATCGGTATGAGGTTCGGTTGCATCCTTACTAGAAATAGATGCAAACTTCTTAGTTTTGGTTGCATCCTTTTCAGTTACATCCCTAGTCCATGGATTACCGTTTTTAGAATCCCGGCTCTTTTGGCTCTTTATAGTACCTAAAGGAACATCATGATTTTCAGCAAGCTTAGCTAAAGTAATCTTTGTGGTTTCCCACTCTAATTTAATTTCATCCCATTTAGCCATATCTCATAAACACCACCTCCAGAATTCAAAATAAAAAAGCCGCGTTCGAATGAACGTGACTTTTAAAATATATTACTTCTGTTCAGTTATAACTACTTTTGCAATTTCTGTTACCCTAATAAACTCTGCAGAATTTTCAAAAGTGATTTTAACACTTGAACCTTCTTTCATTAGTTTTCCTATGTAATCTTCAACTTCTGAAAAATCTTTATACTCATTTATGCTCTCCCCTAACTTATAACCATTATTAGAGTAAAACTCAATAATATATTTTTTCATCTTCTTCACCTCCTACATAATCCAATTATATCTTAGAAAATGAAATATATGTAATAACTTTTTGCCCTCAAAAGTAAGTAACACTATTCATTGTAGTAATCTACCAATACTTGTTGTTTCAGATTTAAATTGCCTTCAATCAATGGCATCACCCCATTATGCTAATTGCCTTATCAAATAAAAAATAGCACCCTTATTGGATGCTATTTTAATATATAAGTTATTAATCTGGTTCACATTTAAATCATTTGCTTTTTAATTAATGCAATGATTTCATTATGTAATTCTTCACCATTTGATTTTTTAAAGTCCGTTATCATACTATCAAAATGCTCTTCATTCATTAGTATCCTGATGTTTTCAAGTGGTTGATTTAAATACTTATTGTAATTGTCTAATTTCACTTTAGTTGATTTTTTTAGGATAAAGCTGTACATTTTCATAAATTTTTCATATTCTTTTATTTCATCTGAATACTTTTTGTAACCTTCTAAATACTGCTCTTTAGTAAATCCAGTAATAAATGTACAGTAAAACATAGCTTGTATCCTAGCTTCCTCGATACTAATGATCTTCTCAATCATTTCAAAACCTCTATCTGCAATTAGATTACCTTTTCGATTTGTTTTTTGTAGCAACAGGTTTGTTCCACCACTAAATAAAAACGATGTTATTGCACTTATAACTAAAGTAACTGCTGTGGATATAGAAAAAACCTGATCAACTATAACTTCAATTTGATTCATTTATCTCACCTCCCACCCAATCATAAACCAAAAGGTAAGAAATTTGTAATAATTCTGCTTTCAAAAGCAAGTACCGTTGCTCTAGCAGTCATAGGGAGGAACTGATCGATACTCACTTTTCAAGGCAAAATAAAAACATCCCGGAGGAATATTTAAAAAAGGATAATTAACTTTTATGTCGAATATTGGTATTTAAGGAGGTGAATAACACTATGGCAACTTATATCGTAAATACTGGTCCTAACAAAGAGGTACATCGTACTGCTTTTACAGTAGCATCTTGCAAAATATCTGAAATTACTCCTTCTCACAGGGTGGATACTGATACTGACTATACTGTAGCTTATCCAAATGAATATGACGGATGTGCTTATTGTTACCCAGAAAAACACCATAAGTAAGCTTTTACAATAGAGGAGTTGGCAGACTCCTCTATTTAATTATTCCTAAATCTCTTTTATATTCGACACTATTTGATTGATGCCATTTTTTACAATCCAATTCTGTTAGACACCCACTCTTCAAAGGCATTATTGAAACACCATTATCTTTGCCATCTGCAGAGAAGTAAGGATAAGGGTTATACCCCAATTGTCTAGCTATATTAATACTTTCTTGAGCAATTAAAACGTGTGGTGGATATTCACGTTCTTTCCAAATTCCAAATCCATTTTGATATTCCACTATTTGCCCTGCTCTTCCGTGTCCGCAACAACATCCTATCGTTTTTATTCCTCTTTTATTTAAAATTTGAACTTCCTCTGCTATACATGCATCAACAGCAACCACATTTTTATTTTGATTCTTATTTATTATGTTTACCCATCTATAAACACCATATAAACACATATATTCACCTCATTATTTAGTATGCTCTTAAAACAGAAAAAATTTACATAGAATTCCACCCTCAAAACCACACCAAACTCTGCCCTCTCAACTCGTAGTGTTTTGGCTGTTTGATGCAGTTTTCAAAGCATAATAAAAGCCACGTTCAAAAGAACGTGACTTCAAATAACTAAATATAATTACTTACCGTCTGTAACTGTTGAAATACCTCGCTGAAGCATACCTGCAAAACCTGCCATTGCTCGGTGAGCAGCAGCTTCACCTGTACGAGAATAAGCCACGATTACAGATGAACCATTAGTTGATTCTGTACCTACGAATACTGTTTCGCCAGCTGTTCGTACAGCTTTATCTAGGGCTACCAAGAAAGTCTGGTCACCATTCCATGCTTGAGCATATAAGTAACCCGTTGTACTAGCTGTGTGTGTAGCAAGCATGTCGTCAATTTCTGTTCGAGAATAACCTAAAGCTACAACTGCTTGAATAGTACTTTCTGTTAACTTTTTACCTGTAAAGTCAGCTGGT
The DNA here is from genome assembly GCF_059424475.1 of Lysinibacillus sp. GW247-5R2A. Lineage (NCBI taxonomy): Bacteria > Bacillati > Bacillota > Bacilli > Caryophanales > Bacillaceae > Lysinibacillus > Lysinibacillus sp. GW247-5R2A. Next base: position 11,808 of record NZ_JBWKZL010000006.1, read on the forward strand.
TCACTTAGTTCATAAGCTTTCTTGTTTGGCTGAGCGTCAAATACGCCTTTGTAGAAGTTACCGATTTTCTTCGAGTCACTGATTAGTCGGGATCCAGGAATTGTTGATAAAGACCCTGTGTAAACAATACCGTGAGCTAACCATGCTAGACTCATACCGACATAGCTATTATAGCCTGATGATGGGAAGAACTTACGACCGTATTTTGGAGGAGTATTAGCACCACCGATAGCAATCGATGCTTTAGTTCCAGTAGCATCAAGAGTTGCACATTTATCAAAAACATAAGTACCAAATTTATATAAAGCATTATACTTTGGATACTGTGATGCAGAAGTATGTGTTGTAATTAAATCAGAATATAATGCTAAACCACCTGCATGTAGGATTGGTCCATTTAGCGCAAAATTTCCGTACTTTTGATTTCTCCAACTATTTACCGCTAAATCTAAAGCTGCATAGTTTGGATTTGAAGAACTATCAATCCAAGTTGCAATTTGATTTGCCATTGAAATTGTAGCTGAAGCCATTCGACTTTGATCAGCTGTTCCTAAACTGTAATAAACACCTTTGCGAGCCATAACTAAACCAGCTAAAACAATACCACCTGCTGGTGAACCACCAAGGTTAGCATTAGTTGAAAGTAAGGACTGTCCAGAGCTATTTTTTAAGCTTTCCATTGCTGTTAATGTAGCAAGGATTGCTGTTTTCGCATTATTTTTCACTGAAGTTGTTGTTGATTTATCATACAGACTAGTTAGAAATTGTAGTTGATTTCCTAAACGTTGGAATCGGAGATCCACACCTTGATTAGCACTGCCTGTTCGAATTGCTACCACATTTGAGTATGTTGAATTGTAAGATGTACCTTCAGGGAATTGTTCATTAAAAAATCTTGTAGCTTCAGTTAATGTATTAATTGTTGTCATGTTTTCTTCACCTCATGGAATTTTTTTGTAGAATCTTGCTTTGTTGAATTACACTTTGATTCCTCCTTGTAAATAATTGAACAATCCTCTTTTTTCAATAGAAAAAACCACTCATATATTTTGAGTGGTTTCATGTATAAAGAGAATTATGCTCAATATGATTTCGATCTTACTTAAGCAATTAGCCTTTTATATTAATTAAGATACCTAATCTCTTAAAAAATATGGGCCGGCCGTGTATGTCATGCTCCGAACAAGTTTGCTCAGCGCAAGTCGGTCGTCGGTCTGTCTTTCCCTAATATTTAGGTTTTTATAAATACCAAGGGAGGAAAACCTTACCGCGCCGACCTACCTCCGAGTTTACATCATATTTTTCCTTTCACAAAACATGCTACATGTTTTACATTTGTTCCTTTTGTTACATCTTTTACAAGTATTGAATGATAAATGATATGTATTTACCTTTATCTTTGATCTAATCAAGAATTTCTCTCTCCAATACAAATAAAAAAACTCTTCAAAGTTATATATAACCTTGAAGAGGATGTTTTATGACCTAATTAATTCTGTCAGAAATATTAACTTGTGTATATATTTTGTTAATACCATTCTTAATATCCTTCAATGAAGCACTACTCAACACTAAATCTTCGGCTTTAGCTAACTGTGTTACGGACACTCTTTGATCTAAAATACGTACAATAAAATCAATGAATTTTGCCATAACTGTTCGCCTCCATTTCCAACCTTTATTTAGGTGTCCCTAATTTTAACACATTTTTAAACAAATTCAAAGCAATTTGTTCATTTATCATTCTTGTATTGGCTATTAATAACAGGACAAACCTTCTTTTTCCTTCGCTGTCGTTCTCCGTCTCAATACACAAATTATAATATCCTCTATTCTCTTTTTGGGATTTCCCTCCTTTATAGTTTCGCAACAAAATACAACTTGCCAGATCTTTTTCATCTGTTTTCTGTTGCTCAACTATTTTTAAAATATCCTTATGGTAACTGCTTTTTAAAGTCTTTATACGTTTTAAAAAATCCACTTTTTTTGCAATATTTGAATTCTGAATACTTGATTGAATATTTTCAAATAATACACCCAAATCATTTTCGTTATTTATTACATAAGGATTACTTATATCTTCATTACCTTTAAAAGCTATATGTATATAATCCTTAATTTCAAAGAAATTTAGGTAATGTACAGATTTATATCTATTTTTTTTACTAAAAAATCTTTTACTCACTTTCCAATCCTTAATCCATTCTTTAAAATCAATAACAATTTGGCTATCTTCTTTTAAATCATTCAACTCATGAAATGAAAAGGATTCTCCAGGATTGTTTTCTTTATAATATAATTCAAAGAGAAAATCATATACAGCTCTTAAATAAGGAGCTGGAACATAAATTACTGACTTAGTCAATTTAGATAGAAACTTTTTTGAAGTAAATTTGTTCAATTGATTAATATTTATTTCCTTAATCGTATCTCTATTGAATAAATTTATTATTTCCATTGGTACTTCAATCTGTTTTGGTTTTATTTTACTTATTTTGTCATATTTACTATCATTTCTCCATACCTCATCAATTTCATATACTATATTTTTTTCTGAGGTTGTTTTAGTTAATTCAAAAAATTGAAAAGATATAATTCCAAGGTTGTTATTTTTTATATTTTCACATCTATTTCTTAAATTATATATAAATTGAGCGTTATTATTTTCATATTTATTTAGAAAACCATATCTAAATCTGAAATCCACTAGAGGAGAAACTATTCCTAGTCCTAAAAGAATTATAACTATACCAACACTCCCACTTAGCGTAAACCTGATTAATTCTATACTATCCTTTATCACTGCATTTTGAATATTTACATATCCAGCTCCTACCATCCCTAAGATAATTAATAATAACGAAGCTAATATAGGTAGTATTCCATCTCTAAAAATATATTCTTTAAAATGTCCCCAACTTTCTTTTTTATATGGTTCTCGTTTTCTTCTTTCTCTTTGTAATAAAACGATTAAAAATAACACTCCAATTAAAATTAATCCAAAATTCACGCCTAAATAGTAATTTGAATTCAAACCATTTGAAACCAAATACCCCCAACAGGTGGCAATTACATTCCAGATAGTTTCCATCATTACATTATATTTAAACAAGATCAAAAATGTTACTACGTAAATTAAAGTTACAATAAGTATCTTTCTTATGTAGAATTTGAAGTTGAAAATTATTAGTAACATAAGGAATACATAAAAAAGACCAATTATGATTTCCATAAACCCCACCTCTATTTATCGTTCCATTAATAACCACATTATGCCATATCCTCTTACATATAACTATCTTTCATTTTATATCAAAAGTATTAAATACAAAAAAAAGCTTGGAAAAATTCTATTAAATTTCCCCAAGCTTTACTCAGCTATCATACATTATTGTAACATCATCTGACTCAAAATTTTACTTCGCACTCTAAATATGGTTGTACTAGAAAGTTTCATATGCTTCCCAATTGTTCTCATGCTATCCCCGTCCAACAATCTATGAAGGACTTCCACCTCTCTATCGCCAACCACATATGAAATACGTTGTTGTACTTCGGCAATCTTTTGTTCATATTCCTTAATACGATAATTTAGCGAATAAACACGACGTTGTACCTCTGTGTATACTGGATCACTTGTACCTCCACTAGCCTTTGGCAATGTTGCCTCAATGCCATACATAGCCGTTTTAGCTCCAATGTAACTATTGTTATCAGCCTTCGCTACTGGCTGCCTTGCTTCCACAATCGTTTCAACCATCCACCGATAATTCTCAATCCACTGAAGTAAATCTTCTTTCGTAACTTTAATTTGCCCTGTTAACATAGGTTTGCCCTCCTAAGTTGTGTTATAATTACTTATCTGACTAGCCTAGAAGGGCATAAACCAATTCGAGCTGTAGCGTGTGCAAACGCTGCGGCTTTTTCTTTTCTTTAATGGTTCATTCGATTAAACAGAGCTAATACATATAAACAAAGTAAACACATATATCTTCCTTATTTTTAAAAAAATATTAAACTTGCTAAAATTGTCCATTATATTATAATGATATGAGTAAAAAGGTTATTTAATCTTATCAATAAACAACGAATAAAGAACCATTAAACTTGAGCAATATGTCTCATTCAATTAGATTTATGGAGGAATAATATTTATGAAAAAAAAATTAATCGGATTTTCAGTTGCAGGTGCGCTCCTATTAGGAAGTGCTGGTGTTTATGCTAGTTCTAATAGTAAAACACTCGAAGTTTTCTATAATGTCAAAGATATCAAGATTAACCAGGTATCTAAGATGCCAGAAAACAAACCTTTTACATACAATGGTACTACTTATGTTCCATTACGCTTCATTAGTGAGCAACTTGGATCTCCAGTGGAATGGGATAGCGCTAATCAAACAATAAATATAGGGAAAACTAGTGAAAAATCTGCTTTTTACCCTGGAAGAGATCTAGATTATATGAACTTCCAAAGCGAAGTAGGTTTTAGCGATTTATATAGTTATTCATTTAACCAAAAAACAATTTCTGATAATATTGGAAATGATTATAGCAACTACATTACAATTTCAGCTAATTATAGGGGTGATCAGTGGTCATTGCTTGAATTTCCTTTAAATGGTCAATTCCACACTTTTAAAACTATTCTTGGATTGACTGAAGAAAGTAAAAATATATCTACAGAATTAAAATTGGAGGTTTATCTTGATGAGAAATTACAAGAAACCTATACAATTTCTGCTGGTGAAATGCCAAAGAATATCGAATTAAAACTTAAAGGTGCCAATAAAATTGGCTTTAAATTAATTAAAAAAGAACGTACTGGAAATAATGCTACCGTTGGTCTATTTGATGCAAGATTTTATAAGTAAGGCATATTAAGGGAGGAGAAAAATCCTCCCTTTTACTCTTCAATACACATATTTCTTTATCTATTATTCCAATAATTACCAAGCCATCATCTCATCAAGCAATCTTTCGAATATTCACTTAGCCCACCTCCGCAAGCGACTGATCTACTCAAGCTCTTTCCCAATGCTCTGTAGCTCCCTGAAAACCTTGCACCCTCTACATTTTTTGGTAGGATCATAGGCTCTCTTCTTGGGACACCCTTTGCATTTGAGGTGAGCTATATGGTCCTGTTGATTGATTAACCTTGCTCTACGTTGTTTGACTTCCTTGCGAACTGTGTTCATTCAGGCACTCCATTCAATCGTCACCTCTGCCCTTGGATTATCCGAATACCACTTGCGAGCAACTAACTCTGTCACTTGGCTATCGTCACGCCATATAACCTTACTTAGACCGTCTTTTATGCCCTTTGCTAAGTTATCGATGTCTGGCTTAGTTGTTGGTCGCAACTCACCATTTAACGCCTGCTGTAGCTTTTTCTTGCTATTGCTGATAGCTTTTGGCATCTTTCGGTAGACATCTATAGTTAACTTTATATCCTCTGTTACTAGTGTTTCTGGTGCTATTTGTGAAGCTACCAATCTCACGAATGATTTACAGTCTTTGGATTCCTTCGGATCGAATGTGCCGTTTCGTGTTACTCGTGGTCTTTGCTGTGCCTGTACATCTCCTGGTATTTCAATTGTGAGTACGTTCATGTTTGCCCTCCTATACGATTTCAAAAAGAGTCATCTGTTTTGTATTTTCAAAAGCTATTGGATTCATCCATAAAACTTCAACTGCAGTTTTTCGTTTATCGCCAGTGAATCCTGTTTTTATTTCAAAGGTCTTGTGATTCCATCCCTCTAGATATTCTTTATAAAGATCACTATCGTAACCAGAAAGTAATACTGGACCTTGATGTTCCTTTAGCATCTGCAGTAACTGAATGTGATTTGTATCTGAGTATTCGTTTTCGTAATGCTTTGATACCCTAGATGAATGCACATAAGGTGGGTCAGCATAGATTAGTACATTCGGTCGATTGTACTCATTAATAAGCTGAATAGCATCCTTACATTCAATTTGTACATCTTTTAATCTAGCTGCAGCACTAAATATCCGGTTTTGTAAATCGTGCCATTCATACGTGTTGTATGGTCCGTTTTCACTTACATTTCTACGCCACCCGACATTAGAATTAGTTTTGCCCCCTATAGCCATCCATCAACGAACCAACATCCTGCGAGTATCCTCTATTGGATTGGATGACTTTTCTTGTGATAGTTCATACTCTTTCCGAGAATATAAGGTGTAATGAGTAAGTCGAGCTAATTCAGATGGATTATCACGCATTTGGGTGAACATGTTAATAAGTCTGCAGTCGATATCATTTATTGTTTCAACTACTTTTTTTGATTTGTTGAAGAATACTGCCCCACTACCGAAGAATGGCTCTAGATAAACTTCATGAGCTGGCATATGGTCTATAATCCAATTTGCCATGGTCCATTTCGAACCAGGATAATTTAAACTCCTTTTCATTCCTTCACATCCTTTATTAGCACTCTTAGAAGTCTGCTGATAAAACAACCTAATGCCGTTCTACCAGCAGCGTATATTTAATCCTCAAGCTTAATGAGTTGTAATCTGTTATTTACTTCACTTTCCGAACGTCGTTGATAAGCACCTGACATGTAAAATCGTATTGTATTAGGTTTAACTCCACGTTCCTCAGCTATCTCTTTTACAGTTCCGATGGCTACCATCTGTTCACCTTTGTAAAGTGCGTATTCGTTCATGTGGCACCTCAATAACCAGCGTCTTGACGCTTATGATTTACTTCATTTTTCTTAAAATAAGCTTCCTCGATTTGCTCCCACGAGAAGCCAAAACCATTCATACCAATGTTTAAGAACAAAATCCAAGCCGTTCTAAAGCAATATTCATTGTTTAAATAACCAAATGCGTACTTACATTTGCCTTCTTCTTCCTCAGTGAATTTTCGAATATACGCCATACTTAAGAAGTAATCCATTTCTAAGAACCAACTTGTTAAATCACCATCAAATTCGTCTGGATCAAGTTGCTGCTCGTATACCCAAAGTGAATCTTCCCATCCTTTTTGGTTTGCGATTGAAACAAAGAAGTGAACAGCATCAACAAATTCTTCAAGTAATTTATTTGTCTTTCCCGTACCGTTGCATTCTTTACAGTCTTTGAAAGTAAACATATCGCCTGAACCGCCACATGTTTTACAATCTTGCTCGCCCCTAGGCTCCTGGTCATTGCTCCAATGCTTAAACCATCGTCCTTCATTTGCAAATTCAGCTAATTCAACTTTCAAAGCTAAAAATGTGTTAGGTGCTAACTTGTAACTTGTTACCTTCCAACCCTTTATTTTTAATAATTCGAGCATCAAGCATTTTTTGTGCATCTATAATATTTTGTAAACTCATTGTTCTACCCCTTTTCCGAATTTCATTAAGACTTGATATGGCCTTGCTTCATATTCAAAGAATTTAATATCACTGATTGGGTACCAATGGTTCTGTCTTTCAGCTTTAATTTGCTTTTCAAGCTTTTCTCTTGTTTTTGCTCCAATGATTTTCTTTGTAGGCTTTTTCGTTATCATCAGTAATCACCCCTTACATCAGAATGGAAGATCATCCTCATTAACTTCAATCGGCCCTTTACTATTTGCAAACGGATCTTCATCTGCTCTTGTATAACTTGGCTGGTTGTTATTACTGCCAACTTGCCCCTGTGAACTGCCTTGATACTGTCCACCTGTATTTGTACTAGATTCGTGGTTTGATGTGCCCTGTGAGCCTCCTGTGCTGTTTCTTGGCTCTAAGAATTGGATACTGTCTGCTACAACATCAGTAGTAAACACACGCTTACCATCCTGCCCCTCATAGCTGCCTGTTTGGATTCGCCCTTCCAAACCTATTAAATTACCTTTCTTCTGAAAGTTTGCTAGATTTTCAGCCTGCTTTCTCCAAGCCACACAATTAATGAAGTCTGCCTCGCGTTCACCCTGTTGATTTTGGAATGTCCTGTTTACTGCAACCGTGAAGCGACATGATGCAATGCCGTTCGAAGTAAAACGCACCTCAGGATCTTTTGCAAGTCGGCCAACTAATACAACTCGGTTGATCATGCTGTTGCCTCCAATAATTCAGGGTTTTCGTAGATGTTCCCAACGATTTCAGCAATAAGGCATTCATTGTGCCAATCATAAAATTCGATTAACCCCTCTTGTGTTTTAAATTCACCGCCCTCAGCTATGAAAGCATCATAATGGTACTTAACCAACCAATTAGGAGAGTAATCTTCAAGCGCTAGTATGTCCCCTTCATAAATCTCCTTACCATTCTTGTCCTTTAAGCCTGTGTATTGTTGGAAGTGATAACGATCATTATTAAATGCCTTCATCCCCCAAGTTCCAAAAGGATTATTTATGAAGTTATCCCAATCAATATATTTTTTAACTCTCGCTTCCCAAGCACGAAACTTAATTTCTCTACTCATGCCGTAGCCTCCTTGAAATACCTTTTATTGAATGTAGTATCAAAAGCTCTAAGACTGTAATTAAAATCTTCAATCAAGCTTGGGAAAATGAATGTTTTCATCCCTTTGGGATTCGAAATATAGACACCAAAGTCAACTCCATTTAATGCCCTGAATGGTGCTACATTAAAACCATTGGATTTATTAAAACCTTTATTAATCAATACATCTTTATACGCTTGAGCTTATTGGATGTTGTTCTTTTTTCGTTGTCGTCGTCTCATTCGTTAACACTCCTTTTTCCTAGCATCTCTAAAACTTTTTGTCTCTCAGCCTCAAAATCAATAGTATTGTTACTAGTTTCAGTAGCTGGCGTTGGTTCTTCACTATCATTACGATTAGCGAACCACTCTGGAACAACTTCCGTACGACCTTTTGTTTTTTGATATGAGGATTGACTAGATTGTTGTCGCTTATTTTTGTCCCTTTCTTCCTTGGCCTTTAGTTGCTCAACATTTGTTATAAAATCCTTTCTCCAGTTAGCCAAGATTCGCTCTGTATAATGCATTGGTTTATTTGGCTGTTGAAGTGCAGTAATCTTCATGGCTTCATAAACCAGTGCTGGATCATTTTCACATGCCATGTGCTCAATGCATTCGCAAATGTAGCCAGATATTCTTTGAATGTTTTCATCATAGAATTTTGTTAAGAATATTAATTGTTCCTCAGTGACAGACGACTGACCGACTTCACTGTCTGTTATTTGTTTTTCTTTTTTATTTTCTTTTTGTTTTTGTTTTTCTGTTTGTTTTTCTTTTTGTCCACTTATCGTCGACGTATCGTAAGAACCAACATCATTACTGGATTCTTCATTTTCTGACGTATCGTTATACGTATCGTGGGACGTATCGTAGTACGACTCGTAGACGTTACGTACAGAATCATTCGAGATTCCTTCGCCTACCCATCGGATAAGCGAAGTATCCTTCACTTCTTTTAACTCTGATTTCACACAATCAAGAATCGGTTTACCCCCGCGATTCAGGTTGTATTTCCCCCAATTTTTAATGGCTATCTCACGCGTTTCCTCGTTGTATTTAATGATCTTGTGATGGTCCCTAAAGCGTTGTAGCAAAGCACCAGCACTTTCCATTGAGTAGCCCATATCGAAAGCTATTTGTTTTTTAGTAATTTGATAGATGCCAATTTGAGTCGTACTTTCATTTGTCAGCAAATACAGGAAGAAGTACTTGTCCTCTGCTGTCATTTCCTCAACCACACGAGGATCGTTCCAAAAAGTTGTGTAGACGTATCTGTATTTAGCCATTTGCCCTGACCCCTCCTATTGCTATTCCTTGATTTCTTGGTAATCAACCACATCAATGTCATCAACTTCAGCGTTACTACATACTTCATGCCAGTTAATTGCAGAATCCAATATTTCATTTTGTTTTTGCCAGCCCATTCCCTCCCTATACGCAACCTCAACCGTGTAATTCACTCGTAGTTTTGCTGTACCTTCAACTTGTAACTTAGCCATTTCTTTAGCCCTCCATATTTTCAATATTCAAATTTTTAATCATAGATTTATTCATAAAGTTCACATGTTTTTCAGTTAATCTTTTTCAACCCACTCCACTAAATAGCGATTTATTAACTCGTTGCATAAGTATCGTAATTGTTGTTCTGTGTTTCCTTCATCATTGAAGCCGATGCGATAAAAAGCATCACCCATTTCCCACAATTCAGGACCTCTTGTTAAAAACTGCGACATGATTAAATCACAAATGCCATTTTCATAGCTATATACTTCGATTTTTGTAGTAAATCTAAAAGTATTTGGTACATTCATTACAATTGTATTTTTTTGAATAAATCCGTCTCCAATTTCAAAAGTTCCGCCATTAACACTTAATCCTTCTAAATCCTTAAGAGTAGGTGCTTTTTTGAATCTTAATATTTTATCCATTGTTAATGTCCCCTTTTCATTTACGGTATAAAAATCATCTTGCCTGGTAATCTAAAATGTCGCCTACATTACAATTCAGTACCTTGCAAATTGCCTCTAAATCTTTTATTTTCACACTGTTAGAACGGCCGTAATACAGTGTTCTTAGCGTTGTCATTGAAATGCCTGTCCTAGCATGAACATCTCTTATTTTTAAACCACGTTCAGCCAACAATACAGCTAGTCGAATTTTAATCATTGCTACCTCCTATAACAGTCCGTCCTGTTTCTCACAGATTGCCAAACTACCACTAACCTTGAGCACCCTATAGTTTGGATAACGCCTCATATAATCCAGCACCAAGCGTCTGATTTCATCGTTATCCTTCGCCTGCTCAAAAATCCAAGCAGGCAGAAGGACTTTGTGGGGTACATTATTCATCCATTTGCACCTCCTAATCTAATAGATACTCAATTTCGAATGTGCCATTAAGTTTCTTAGTCCCTCGGCAAAATTCGCACTTGTCACATCGATGTGCATTTTTACGTCCTAGCTTTGCATCTATGATGCTTGGTAGCATGGTTTGAACATATTCTTTCTCAAAGTCGAAACGCCCTGAATCGAAGTCTAAAACTGTTTTATCAGGTGGTGATTCTTTTGTAACTGCCACAATATATGGATCATAATAACGACCTGTATTTTGAAAGATAATTTCTCGATACACCCACATTTGCATCACATAATCAAATGCTTGTACAAATGAAACCCATGTATTATATTTCTCGCTCCAGTAACGCTTTCGAAGCTCTTGAGTGCTCTTTAAATCACTAAAGAATCCACGTTCATGATTGATGTTATCGACTTTGATTTTCCACTCTACTCCGAATAGTTCACCTGTATAAATGACCTCTTTCTCACCCTGTAAAGCGAACATGCAAAACTCGTCATTTTTGATGGTTTCAATCATGTCATCAGCTTTTTCGTAGTCCTTATACTTGTTGCCACGATTGTTAAAAATGCTGTTGTGGTTCTGTTCTAGAAATTCAGTAAATGCCACATCACTTTCAAATGCTGCATGTAAGTATGAACCGACCATTAATGCTGTAGAAGGAGGACGAGTGAACTCGCCCCTTACCTCCCCAAACGCTCTAGCCTCACACTCTATAGCGCTTTTAAACTGCGACACTGACATGTAGTGCTGGTTGGCCTCATTCGAGTGGTAATTCTGACTTGTCAATTGGAATGTCGATTGGTGCATCTTGTTTCACCTCTGGTTTTTGCTCCTCTTTAAATGCTTCACCTAAGCCACTAGATTGATTTTTAGCAATTTCCTTATCAAACCAATCCTCCGCCTTACTCATGCCGTCTTTTAAACTATTAAAGATGTTAATTAATTCAACATAGTCATACTCAGTAAATGATTCGGCATTGTACCCGAACTTCGCTTCTATCATTTCTTGTGTTACTCGATGTTGCTCTTTGAATGTTTTAAGCGCGTTTCCGATACGATCTTTTAGAGGCCCTTTACTGTTTCCAGCTAGGGTGTTGTTGCATTGAATGATTGCCTTATCCACGATGTCTCCAGGAATGATGCCAAGGATACAAGTTCTCAATCTTCGAGCACCATCGTTAGCTACTTTTTCATAGATGTCTCGCGGATCATCCAATTTTTTAATTGTTCCTTTCGCTTTCATTGAGTGTTTAACCGTGAATACTTTCTCTTGACGTACATTAGTTTCTAGGTCCCAGCAATAAGCCTTTGCAAGTGATTCACCATCACGTTGTTCAAGTTCTTGAATACCAAACGATAAATTGCCCCAGTTTTGTGCTAAGACTTCGGCTAAACGGATCGATGGCCCTGTAACTCTTTGCCCTCCACGAGGATATTGATACATAGCCACCTGTGCTAATGCTGGACGTTGACATGAATCAATAATTCGTTGTTCAGCTTGAAATGTGTTTCGCGGGAATTGTTTAGCCATAAATATTTGACCTTTTACTTCCTCCATTTCACGAGATGCACTAGCTTGAGCTAGCGCACCTCCTACATTTTGGAATGAAGGTTGTCCAATTTGAGGATTGTTAAATTGTTCTGTTAAACCGTTATTCATTTGTAATTCCTCCTGTAATGCGCTATAATTGCGCTAAATATTTGATTTATAAGCCACTCTGCCAAGTGGTTTATTTTTTTGTGCAAAATTTGGCATTATAGTTATCCTCTAAATAAGTGTGGATGTTGTCTAAATGAACAATCTCTCCATTCGGAAACTCCATATAGTCATCATTGAAAACTATTAAACTACCATATATATCTCGAAAATCTGTCTTGATATACTTAAATGTAGGTACATAATTTACTGTTTCAATCGCTCCCAATACCATTGGGTTCTCCACTTCCATAAGTTGTCTCACGCAATAGCCTCCTTTTGGTTTCGTAACACATCTGCATAAGTTGCTGTGACAAAGCTTGTGTAGCGTACATTGTCCTCAATTGCCACTAATGTAAGAATGATTCCCGTAAATTCACTGATGATGTCATACTCAGCAAATCGTTCCTCAAAATCTTCTGTATCTAGCCTTATCTCACGCATTTTCAGCTTAAATTGAGTAATACTCATATCTTCACCTTCTTTCTGATGGCATCCCATCAAGCAACTTACAACGGCAAAGCATAACCGTAGGGAGACGGTGCTGTAAGCTGCTTGACGAGAGCGAGATAACTCCCGCAAACATCTATTTTTGTGATATAATTGATTTGTATATTCCATAGTTCTTGCTGTTTAATCGCTCCAACGATTAAGCAGCCATTTCCACAACCTTATCCACCACCTCTGCTAGTACTCCATTCTTATTAAGCTGTTCAACAGTTGTCCAAAAACGCTTGCGTTCGTGTAGTTGCTCTAGTTGTTTCAACGAATTATGTAGGTCTCGTTCTAGTTGTTTTGCTATGTTGATACGACCTGCTTTACGTGTAGTTTGATTACATCTGTTAGATCATCAATACAAGTTAGTTCACGTTCGATTTGTTCATCTATTTCAATCATTTAATGAACCCTTCTTTCTGTAAGTACTTATAGTGGTCCATCCAAACCCCTGTGTAGCTAATTCCAAGATGCTCTGTAGTCACTGCTATAAAGTTTGCTAGTGCTGTAGCTGCCTCAACTGCCTCCTCAATCATGTCCATGATGTTTTTTCGCTCATAATGTTCTATGGCATCACTTGGTTTGGCTAGGCTTGTACTAGTGATAGAGTCCAAGGCTTCTTGAAGTTCTTCTATTGTTTTCTCACGTACACTACACCTATGAAGGTCTACATTTGGTCCGTTTAACCATATTGGGCCAGTGCCTGTATATTGATGTTGTACAGCCAGCGCAAACTTAGGATCATCGAACTTCTCTACGATGCTTTTACTTATATCTGCAGGGACCTTACTACGGCCATTTTCGTATTTGGAGATAGCCTCTCTCCCTACTCCAAAATCAAAACCGAACCGTAATTGTGTTTCATCTCCCCTAATCTCTTTCATTACCTCGCCAACTAAATTTCCAGTAACAGTCATATTTCCATTCCTTTCTTTTTTGAATAAGTCACATTTCATAGAAAAGTTAACTTGTAAGAGACCGCACTTTGTATAAATTCTCTGTATAATAATGGTTAAGAGGTAGATTTGCCCCTACCTCTTAGATTTCTACTAGATTGGTAGTTTGATTTATCTTGAGGCCATTTGCCCTGGCCTCTCCTATGCTCTTAATAATCTAAGACTTTCATTTTCACTCACATAGATACCAAGACGTGAGTTCATGTACATGACATTTTTATCTCGCCATTCCAGCACTTTATCCCTTGGATAACGAGCTGTTAGAGCATGACATTTAGGAAATCCATCCATGCGGATGATCTTTTCTACAGTTGGTAACTCACACTGAAATATTTGAGCTACATGTTCTTTTTTTAAGTTTGATGGTAGAGATAATTCAAATCTCATACTTTCTCTACAATCTTCTACACCTTGTTGATACGCTCGATGTAAAAAATCAACTAGCTCCGCTTTAAGTAGCTCCGCTTTTAATTCTTCGATTGTTAGATTCATAGTTTCGCCTCCAATCTCAGGCGCTGAAATAGCGCCTTCCTCTATTTGGACTCTCGTTCTTGATGCTTTAATACATCGGCGATAGCGTAATAAATTTCCTGTAATTCATCCGGTGAAAGAATTACACCAGCTACACTAGCTTCTTTAAAATTGCTATCCATATCTCGTAAAACTACGTGAATGATACCTTGTTCACCATCACTTTCAAGTTCGAATAAAGTGTGACTTGCCGGACCTTCTATCGTTACTTTTACTTCTTTATTACTCATTGGTTAAACCTCCATTAATCTATTTTTGGGAATACGCACCCTAGAGTCGTTAAAACATAATCCATGACACTTTCTAAATGTTCTTCACGGCTTGCAATATAATCGCGTGTCCCATGCTCATCTATAATTTTTGTTGGGTAAGCTTTGCGCCTATTGCATAAAACGCTGTTCATAATGTCGCAAACCTCTTGCAAAACTTCTGACTGATCCTTTGTAAGAAGGTTAACTACTTTCGACATATCACTTCACCAACTTTAATTGCAATTGCGTGTTGTAATGTTCGATTTCAAGGCGCATTTCTGTTCTTGGTTGCCACATAAACAAGAATTTCATGCCATCTTCAAACTTGTTTTTTGGCAAATCTCTAAATTCATTGATATCAAAATAGTCTTTGAACTCACCCCAACATGCGGAGAACAACTTTTTATTCAAATGTTTGTACGCGTTACTTTCTTTGCCACCAAGTGCTTCATATACTATCTCTGCAACTTTTTTTCGGATTACTTTTGCTTGTGAACTTGTGATGTGAAGGTTGTCTCGTAATTCCTCGATGTCAGCCTTAACCTCTTTTACCTCCGTTTGAATCGTTTGTACCGTTTTACGAGTTTCGAGTGCTGCTTCTAAAGCTAGAGTAATAGGATCTTGTGGTAAGTTAGTTTGATTGATTACTTGTTCTTCCATTTCGTTGAAACGTTCGATGTATTGAACAGCAAATTGAGTACCCTTTTCACCAGTCATTCGAGTACCGTATAGTTCACAGCCTTTTTTAGTAAGTAAGAAGCAAGGTAACTCTTTATTTTGAGTATTAGTGTAAGTTGATTCGATGAAATAGGACTGGGGTAAATTCCCCTCTCCTAATTGATTAATGATACGACGTATATCTTTCAATACTTCATTGTGGTCACGACCAACCATTTCAGCTACCTCTGTACTTGGGATATTTCTTGTTAATCGATTCATGATAAAACCTCCTGTTTTTTAAAATTTTCCAATCTAATAAACTATTGGTAGATTGGAGGTGAAATTAATGGCTACTAGAGCAGATATAACATGTAAAAACTGTGAAAATACATTTCAAGTATTTTGGAATGATTTCACCAAACAGCTCCCATTAGGTTGCCCATATTGTTCATGTACTATTGACGAGACAATGACAGAGATGATAAAAAACGCTCTGGGTACTACATGGGAAGTAAACTATCATTTCCGAAAATATCACGAAGAAAGAGGTGAGGCTCTTTTCACCGTTGATATTAAAGATGTTTTTGTTCCAATTGATAAATTCGACTTTGATGAATAAAAAAGTCTAAAACTAGAGTTGGGTGTAAATTCGTTTGGGAAATAGCATTTTGCAAAAGTGTTTCTAACAAAGCGTAATGCTCACCCATCTCTTTTTTAAAAAATATTATTTTGTCCTGTTGATTTTTCACTTCATTTTCAATGTTGGCTAATCGATTCATGATGAAACCTCTTTTTTTATTTTTGTATCAAATTGCTACATCAATGAGATGAGACGAGTTATTTTGTAACATATCGTTACATTCATCATCAAAAAAAAGTACCCAATCAAAATCTAATACCTCAGATATTGATTTAGCTACATGTACTGAAGGTCTGCGTTTGCCCTGTTCAATCATGGTATAATATGCACGTTCAATCCCAGATGCTTTTGCAACATCATCATGAGTCATTTTTTTTTCTATGCGTTTTGCCTTTAACCAAGTTCGGTTTTTCATTTCCTCACCGCCTTTCGTATTGCTTATCTATAAGATAGTATCATTACGTTACATTGTCAACACATTTCGTGTCATTTCGTTACATTATTATTTTTTATTGGATTAGTAACAAATTGTTACATATAATTATGTTATGTTTAAAAAAGCGAGGTGAAATTATGCTAGGCGTACGACTGAAATATCTACGAAAATCTAATAACAAAACTCAACAAGATATAGCAGACATACTAGGCATTACAAGACCAGCTTATACTGCTTACGAACAAGGTAAGAGGAATCCTGATTATGAAATTTTAGAAAAAATTGCAGATTACTATAATGTCTCTATAGATTACTTATTAGGGCGAACAGATAATAAAGATGCTTTACATAAACAAGCTGGTATATCAGACGATGATTACAACAGCCTTAATGCATACCAAAAAGAAGTTATTGATTTCTTTTTAACTAGAGAGAATTTGTTTTTCAAAAACCAACCAGAAAATTTACTTGATGCTTTAGAGCAATTCGAAGTTTATTACGAGGTGTGGAAGAAGCAACAGGAGAATAAGAAGTGATTTTACATTTTTATGTATGTTTTCCAGAAATTTAAAAAATTCGCCTTTTCATTGGCGGATTTTTTTGTTAACATAAATAGAACATACGTTTGTAAAAGAGGGATGTTATGATTTTTGTTTATACCCATTTAGAAGACTACATAAAAGATTTATTCACTAGCATTAATGTGATGAATCCAAAGCAATTGGATCCAATGATAATTGGCCATAAACTCGGCTACGAGGTCATTTACTTACCTATTGATTCAGTAAGTTATGACAACATCATTTATATAGACTCACGATTATCCGAGCAGGAGCAATGGCAAGAATTTTGCCATGAGTTAGGCCATGTAATCTCACATTCTGGCAACCAAACAAAAACACCTCCTTTGTTTAGAGAGTACCAGGAATGGAAAGCAAATAATTTTGCTCTACAAGCATGTGTACCAACATTCATGCTAAATAAAATCAAACTTCCTATAAATGAAGAAAAGGCTATTAATAAAATTTCTCTACTATTTAATGTTGAATATGATTTCGCGCAAAAAAGACTACACCATTATCTTAACAATCATTTTTTTAGCAATTGTACTCTTCTTGAAAGGAGCTGTTAGCAATGGGATATGTACAAAAAATCAGTAAGAATAAATTCAAACTTATCGCAGATTTAGGTTATCGAGGTAATCGCCGTATTCGTAAAACTAAAAATGTAGAAGCCAAAAGCGAAAAAGAAGCGATGCGCCTACTAATACTGTTTGAAGAAGAAATGAAGCAAAATAAAGATGTATATTTTAGTGATATTGAATCGATTACATTAAATCATCTTTTTCCACGATGGAAAGATAATTACGCAAAACAACATTATAGTGCACGATCATTTCATGATAATTGTACGCATTTAGAAAAACGAATCCTCCCTATTTTTGGTGATATCAAATTAAAGGATATTAAAAAAGTAGATGTAGTATTTTTTGTAGGTGATTTACAGAAGAAAAAACGAAGATTAGACGGCAAAGAAAGCGAGTTATCCCCTTCCACTATCCATAATATTTACAAGGCATTCGCTAGTATTATGAATGTAGCAGTTGAATGGAATTTAATCGAAGAGAGTCCTTGTAAAAATATAAAGCTACCCAAACTTAAATATGAAGAAGGTAAAGCCTACAGCGAGGAACAAGTTAAATTATTGTTTGAGCGATTAAATAATAGAGAGACTGCTGAAAAACGATTGTTAGTTGAACTGGCTGTGGTAAGTGCTGCTCGACAAGGTGAACTAGTTGCCCTTGAAGAAAAACATTTAAACATTGAAAACAATACCCTATTAATAGAACAAGCTTTAGTTAATTTAACTGGAGATGGGATTATCATAAAAGAAACAAAAGGTAAAAGAAAACGTGTAGTTACTATTCCTTCAAATATTCTGAATGATTTAGTTACACTTGCCGCAGTAATAAAATATCAACTGGAAGAGGCTGGCGAGGAGCGAGTATGGGAAGGACATACTTTTCTTTTTTCAAATGAGTTTGGTAAACCTTATCGTCCAGATTCAATAAGTCAGTGGTGGGATCGTTTTATGAAAAAGAATCCCGATTTACCTAGAATTCGTTTTCACGATTTAAGACATACTTCAGCTACCCTTTTAATTCATGCTGGTGAACATCCTAAGGTTATTCAGTCGAGATTAGGTCATTCAAATATCACAACTACCATGAATACTTATGGACATCTTTTACAAGAAACTGATCAGCGAGCAAGTTCTCACTTTGATAAACTTTTTGATGAAAAAGATTGATTTGGGCACCTCTTGGGCACCAAACAGAATATTATACATTTATGCATAAAAACAAAAAGCCTTACAACCGTTGTGGCTGTAAGGCTTTGCTTGACGTCCCAGGAGGGATTCGAACCCCCGACCGACGGCTTAGAAGGCCGTTGCTCTATCCTGCTGAGCTACTGAGACATGATGTCGTTTCATATGTATTCCATAGGAAGGACAATACTTATTATATGTATTATATAGCGTAATGTCAACATTAATTTTACTATGTAGGCAAGGTTTCCCTCATCTATGTTTTATCATATGTTTTCACCATATAGATTATACCATTTTTTTGCCTTATCGATAGGTCGAACATGAAAATTTTTGTTAAAATATTGGCTAGAAATCAATGGGAGGTATGTGGATGTTTAAGGATGCTGTTGTAATTGTGACTGGTGGTGCACAAGGAATTGGCAAGGGCATTGTGCTAGCGTATGCACGACAGGGTGCGAAGGTGGTTATTGCTGATATCAATAAGGGATTATGTCAGCAATTAGAGACGGAATTGGTCGATCAGGGCTTCTCTGTCATCTTTGTTCATACGGATGTGGCGAAGGAACAGGATATTGTTTCATTGATGCGACGAGCGGTCGAACAATATGGGGCGATTCATATATTCATTAATAATGCTGGAAAGTTCCAACATACATCCCCTTATGATATTACGTGGGAGGAGTGGCATGATCTCTTGCAAACGAATTTAACGAGTGCCTTTTTCTGTGCAAGTGAGGCTGCGAAAGTGATGAGGCACAATGCCAAAGGAGGCTGGATTGTATGTCTAGCCTCTACACGGGCTGAAATGTCTGAGCCTCATACTGAAGCCTATACCGCTACAAAAGGTGGGATTGTAGCATTGACTCATGCTTTAGCACGGTCGTTTGGTCCTGATCAGATTACTGTGAATTGTATTTCGCCTGGGTGGATTGAGACTGGCCATTATGAAGAGCTTCGTCCGATTGACCATGCACAGCATTTGTCAGGGAGAGTTGGTGTGCCAGAGGATATTGCTCAAGCATGTCTTTATTTAACAAATCCGTTGAATGATTTTGTTACGGGTATTAACTTAACGGTTGATGGTGGGATGACGAAGAAAATGATGTACGAGGATTGATGCTAGATCTCCTCCCTTTGCCTTCTTTGTTTTCATACATAGAGCTACCTGGGAGTATGCTAGTGTAGGAAAAAGAATGAAAAGGAGTGAGGTTTTGTACCCTTATTCAAATGGGTTTTCATTAAGCCAGTTGTATCAATCCCCCTCTACGCAATACACGGCACCGATTCGTCACTTTTTACGTTCGGCTGATAATCGACGCTGTATTAGTAAAGCTGAGGCGGATTATATGGCGATGAATCGGTTACTGTGGATGGAGCATGTGAATTGGACACGGATGACGATTATTAGCATCGTTTTCAATTTGCCTGATTTACCCTTTGTACAGCAGCGTTTGTTACGAAATGCAACAGATTTAGGGAATTGCCTCCGTCCCTTTTATGGTGACTCTATAGCGGATCGATATGCAGCCTTAATTAAAGAGCATCTTGTGATTGCAGCTCAGCTAGTGACTGCTGCTACTAAAGGAGATACTGCAACGGCTGAGGCAAAAGAGAGAGATTGGTATCGTAATGCTGACGATATTGCACAATTTTTGCATACGATCAATCCTTATTTAAGCATGGAGGCCGTACAAAAGATGTTTTATATGCATTTGGCTTTAACAAAGAATGAAGCCGTGACCATGATTCAAAAAGATTATCAAGCCGACGTGGACATATTTGATGAAATTGAGGCTGAGGCACTTGCCATGTCAGATATGATTGCCGGCGCTATTGTCATGCAATTTTGTTATCTCTTTTAAAATATATCTCCCTTACAAAAAACAAGGTCTATTTTTGGATAGATCTTGTTTTTCGTTGTTCAACCACTGGAGGAAAGACTTTTGCCTCTTTTGTCTTTGCATAATGTGCAATGGGGCTTGTCCTCTGAAAGGTTCCCTTCATAAAAGAAGCTAACGTATTACTTTGAATCTTTACTTCAGCTTGTTGTAATTCCCACGGTGTATGCTGAATATCAATACGAAATAATGTATCGTTCCATTTTGCCCATGAATGGTAACGTTCTACTAGCCATTGGTCAAAATTAGTTTGAGTGTTGTTCCCTATTGTATAGGATACCCTCAATCTTTCATCCAATGTTTTGTAATAGCTCGTATAGGTGTTGTCATTATTCCTATGCTTTCCTACAATTTTTGAGTATCGATAGGGTAAGCTGACTAATGCTGTTATTTTTGAGAAGACATAATTGGTCACATCTAAATGAAAAAAATAGATTCCTTTCTTGCCCTCATATTCTACATATGTTCGTACATTCAATTGTAAGGAAGTATTCAAGCCAGGAATGGGTGGTAGAAATCGCAAGCGATGCCCATGGACTTTAAAAAGTACTGCACTTACCCAGGCATCCTCTTCGAATAAATCTAGCGTCAATTCTGGAGGTATATGTTTTTCTAATTCTAGTGGTGATACTGGCCAATGTAAAAATAGGACATCCTGCCATGTCTGTGCTATTATCCACATAGTAAAACTCCTTTCTAAGCCCATTTTTTCCTAGAAAGGAGTTATTCAAACAATATAGCTATTTTTGAATCTGCTCAGCCGCTTCTATTTCTACATAGCGATAATATAAATTTCGCAATTCAGATTCTTTAAATAACCCTAGATGATTTTTAAGTTGTGGATGTACTAAAATGCCATGTGTTCGTAGCTCTTTTACAAACCAACCTTTTGAATATTTATGCACCGAATCCATTCTCCTTTACCTTTATTCATACATAGGGTATGCGCTTGGTTTGTGTAGGGTGCCATTGCACAATAAAAAAACGAGAGGAGTAATTCCTCTCGTTGTCTACTTATGTGCCACAAAAAGTTCGATATGGTTGATTAGATGGCTCTGGTATTGAAGCATATTCCTGATGTTCATTCGTGTGGGCAAAGGGCTGTGCCAGAACTGTCACTAATTTATTCATCACGCTATAGTCTCCGCGTTCTACAGCCGCTTCCAATGCCTCCTCCACCCTGTGATTACGTGGAATAACAGCGGGATTATGCTGGCGCATCAATTGTTGTGACATGTCTTTTGTTTGTGACTGTCTTGCTAATCGTGTAAGCCATTTCTGATGCCAGTCTTTAAATGCTGACGACTTCCATAACGAGGTTTTATCGATTTGGTCAAAGCTTAGGGCGATGAACGTATTAGTATAATCCGCTTTGTCCTGTTGCATGAGCTGCAAAAGTTCTTCTATCAACTTCATATCCTCTTGCTCTTCATCGAATAACCCTAATTTTGCTCGCATTCCTTTCAGCCAGTTTTGAACGTATAGCTTAGGATATTGTTCTAAGGTAGCTTGAGCAAGTTCAATGGCCTGCTCTTCATTTTCATGAATTAAGGGAAGTAATGCCTCTGCCAAGCGTGTTAAGTTCCAGCCACCAATGTTTGGCTGGTTACCATACGCATAACGCCCTTGTTGATCAATTGAACTGAACACTGTCGCTGGATCATAGGCATCCATAAAGGCACACGGTCCATAATCAATGGTTTCCCCACTGATGGTCATATTATCTGTGTTCATGACCCCGTGAATGAAGCCCACTAATTGCCACTTTGCTATAAGAGATGCTTGTGTTTTAATGACTTCCTGCAATAAATAAAGATAGCGATTCGTGTCACCATGTGGATTCGGGAAATGCCTTTCTATTGCATAATCTGCTAAGATCTGGAGTTCTTCGTCTGTACCCCATTGTGCTGCATATTGAAAGGTCCCTACTCGTAAATGACTGCTAGCAATTCTCGTAAGGATAGCACCAGGTAGATCAGTTTCACGGATAATCGTTTCACCTGTGCTCACTACCGCTAAACTTCTAGAAGTAGGAATCCCCAACGCAAACATCGCTTCACTAATGATGTACTCCCTAAGCATAGGCCCCAATGCGGCTCTTCCGTCTCCACCACGAGAATAAGGGGTTCTGCCAGACCCTTTTAGTGCGATATCCATACGCTCATTAGTGGGTGTTATTTGCTCGCCATATAAAAGTGCCCGTCCATCACCTAACATATTAAAATGTCCAAACTGGTGTCCTGCATAAGCCTGCGCAATAGGAATACTACCATCGGGGGCTTTATTACCTGCCAAAATGGCTATGCCCTCTTCGCTTTTTAAAGCTTGACTACTTAAACCTAGTGACGCAACTACGGCTTCATTTAACAGGACTAATTCGGGTGAACGAACAGGGTTTAACATCATATCGGAATAAAAAATACTTGGTAGTTGAACATAGCTATTGTCCATTTTCCAGCCAATTGTCTTTTCCATATTTCCTCCTTTGTTACCTTATCCATTTATTTTTTCCATTTCAACATCATTCATTCCTAAACAATTTTACCACCCCATATAAAAATCCGCTTACTTGAAGAGTAAGGCGGATTTTTAAGTCGTATTAATTTCGTTGGAACGTATGACTTGACATACATTGTTGATCATCCGACCAAAATTCCACTGTAAAAGTTGAAGCATTTATTTCTAGCACGGCAAAGCTTTTTTCTTTGCGACCCCGCGGCTTTAATAAGCTTCCTGGATTGATAAATAAAATATGATCCATTATTTCAGCCCCGAGAATATGAGAGTGACCAAAACAAACAATTTGGGCATTCAATTCCTTTGCCCGATAGGTTAAAGACAGCATGGAACTTTTTACATTAAATAAATGACCATGAGTCACCAAGATTCTTACGCCATCGACTGTAAAAATTTCTTCCTCAGGAAAAGCTTCCTCCCGATCACAGTTCCCTCGTACTTTTTTCATTCCTTTTAATGCATCATGCACATAAGGAAGCTCACTATCACCACAATGTATGCGAACATCTATTTCAGGATAAAAATTTCTAACCTTGTCGATCACCTGACTGTCGCCATGTGTATCGCTCATGATAAGTATTTTCATGAATACCACCTCTTATTTAATAAGATTCGGCAATTGCTCCTTCAACTTACGAATAGCATTACCTCGGTGAGAAATAGCACCTTTTTCTTCTGGCGTAAGCTCAGCCATCATACGATTTAAATTTGGAACAAAGAAGATTGGATCATAGCCAAAGCCATTCGTCCCACGTTTCTCGTGTGCAATCACGCCCTCGCAAGTACCAAATACAGTCGTCGTTTCAAAATCTGGACCTGCAATAGCAATACAACAGCAGAATCGAGCGGTACGTTTGTCATCTTCT
Source organism: Lysinibacillus sp. GW247-5R2A (assembly GCF_059424475.1). Lineage (NCBI taxonomy): Bacteria > Bacillati > Bacillota > Bacilli > Caryophanales > Bacillaceae > Lysinibacillus > Lysinibacillus sp. GW247-5R2A. Next base: position 35,888 of record NZ_JBWKZL010000006.1, read on the forward strand.
ACACCCTGTAGGTTTTCTAACAGCTTCACCATATTAGCTTCATCATCATGATCACTAGCATAACGCGCAGAGTAGACCCCTGGCTCACCATTTAATGCATCTACTGCTAAACCACTATCATCAGCAATCACAATGGTACCAAGATTGTTCGCTAGCGCTTCTGCCTTTAAGATTGCATTTTCTTCAAATGTTGTACCTGTTTCTTCTATTTCCATGTCAGGTGCTACTTCAAACATTGTGACAACTTCATAACCAAGTGGGCCAAATAATGCTTCGAAATCTTTGGCTTTTCCTTTATTTTTTGTTGCGATCACTACCTGTTTCATATTATTTCCCTCCGACCATGTTTGCTTGTTCAGCAAGCGCTGTTTTTTGGAGCTCAACTAATTGCTGGATGCCTTTTTCACCTAATGCTAATAAATCATTCAATTCTTCACGAGAGAATGTTGCTTCCTCGCCAGTACCTTGTAATTCTACAAAGCGACCTGCACCTGTCATAACAATATTCATATCAACAGCAGCAGCCACATCTTCTACATAATTTAAATCTAAAACAGCACCCTGTTCTTCTACAATCCCTACACTAGTTGCGGCTAAAAAATCAGTTACAGGAAACTTGACGAATGGCTTTTCTTCTGCAAATTTAGCAATTGCCTGTGTCATCGCAACAAATGCTCCCGTAATGGAAGCTGTACGAGTGCCACCATCTGCTTGAATCACATCACAATCAATCCATACTGTACGCTCTCCAAGCGCCTCTAAATCGACTACAGCACGTAATGCACGCCCAATTAGGCGTTGAATCTCCATCGTACGTCCATTGACCTTCCCACGTGATGATTCACGCGGTGTACGTTGAGCAGTTGCACGAGGTAGCATCGAATATTCAGCTGTAATCCAGCCTTTCCCTTGCCCGCGTAAAAAGCCAGGCACTTTGTCCTCGATTGTTGCTGTACAAATTACTTTTGTATTTCCTACTTGAATTAAGACCGAGCCTTCTGGGTGTAATAAATACTCCCCATCCATTTTTACAGGTCGTAGCTCATCTGCCATTCTTCCATCAAATCTTGTCATATTTATTGTTCCTCCTAAAAACTTTCGCGCCCTCATCTTATCATAATTTATTTCTTCAAAAAAGTACTCAATGATTATGTAAAATGCTGAAAACGGCAAAAATCAGCCTAGCCCATTGCTAAGCTGATTTTTTATTTTAATGTAATGCGTTTTATGTCGAGAGTACCTTGCTCCAACCAATTTTCAGCGATTGAACGGAAAATTGGAACAGAACCAGTTGCAAAAAATTTATGAGCAGGCACTGTATTTGCATTTGCTAAAGTGCCATTATAAGCTAGCATTTCTTGAACATCCTTTGCTGTTTCTTCCGCAGAAGATAAAACATTCACTTCATCTCCTACGACAGCTTCAATTTGTTTTTGTAAAATAGGGTAATGTGTACACCCTAAAATAACCGTATCAAATTGCTGATTTTTCAACGGCTTTAAGCCTTCTGCTATTAACTTCGTCGCAAATTCACCTTTATATTCGCCACTTTCTACAAGTGGAACGAAAGTTGGACAGGCTAGTGGAATAATATGTGTTGACGTATTAAGTGACAGTAAGGCCTCTTCATATGCACCACTTTTAATTGTTCCTTCTGTTGCAAGCACAACGACTTCATGTCGCTTCGTTTTCTTTACAGCTGCACGTGCGCCAGCATTTATAACGCCTAGTACCGGAAAAGGCATATTTCTTTGTAAACTTTCGAGTGCTACTGCAGTCGCTGTATTACAAGCAATAACGAGCATCTTAACATTCATTTTTTCTAGCGCTTTCGCCATTTGCCAAGTGAAGTTCCGTACTTCCTGACGGCTTCTTGGACCATATGGACATCTTGCTGTATCGCCAATATAATAAATCGTTTCGTTTGGCAATCGCTTCATAATTTCTTTTGCTACGGTTAACCCGCCTACTCCTGAATCAATAACGCCTATCGGGGCATTCATACTTTCCGCCTCAATCCTGTTTCATGTGTACATGTAGTTTTTCTAGGTAACTTGATAATTGCGCGACTTCTTGCTCATCAAAACCAACAAGCATCTCTTGCAAATATTGCTGTCTTTTTTCTATAACCTCTTGAATAATACGTTCGCCCTTTTCGAGAAGATGAACAACAACGACACGGCGGTCATTTTCATCACGCATACGCTTGACTAATTCATTTTTCTCCATCCGGTCAACTAAATCTGTTGTCGTGCTAAAAGCTAAATATAAACGGTTTGATAATTCGCCAATTGTAATATCACCAAGCTCTTCTAACCACTGTAATGCAACAAATTGTGGCGGCGTAATCGCATAGTCGGAAACAATTTCTCTTCCCTTTTGCTTCACGATGGCCGCTATATAGCGTAATTCCTTTTCAACCGTTGCAACGGTTTCAGGTGAGTGTTTTGTTACTTCATCCGACATATAACTATTTCACTCCTAAAAATACGTTGAATAGTTCTATTTTGTCGTTTTTTTCACGAAATAGCAAGTGTCCATTAGTCTAATTTAAATTCTTCTAAGCGTAACAGCTCAATTAACGCCTGAGATCGATTTGTTACACCTAGCTTTTGAATTGTATTGGAAATGTGATTTCGCACTGTTTTTTCACTAATACCAAGCTGCTCTGCAATATCTCTCGTTGTTTTTTCAGCTAATAAAAGCGCAAATATTTCTCGTTCTCGGTTCGTTAATAGAGAACGATGATGAGAGCCATTCATTCAGTTACACCCTCCTCCCCCGCACGTATTGTAACTTATGTTAAGGGGCTTGAAGCGGTGACGGCTATTTGCATGATTATTACATGTTTCCTTAAAAATTTCGGAAATTGCTTCGACATTTTCATAAATTTTATGTAAAACATAATTCCTACTATTCTCATAATTATTTATGCAATAGCCCTACTCACTAATGAGGAATAATTTCCAAACTAATCAAGTGCGCTCTTTCTTCTTTAGAAATCGGTACACTTTTACCTGTTCGAGGGTCCATTTGCACAATTGTACCTCGACCTGTAAAGCACACTTCATCCCTTTGATTTTTAGCTAAATAATGAATATCCATGGATGAACTTCCAACTTTCGCTATCTTAGTGTAAATTCGTAGCACGTCATCAAAGAAAATCTGTTTTACATAATCACATTGTAAATCAGCTACAATCGGTATACTCTTTACATTCTCATCAGCTACAGATGGCATTAAAATACCTACATGTCGGAAATAATCAATTCTTGCCTGTTCAAAATATGTAAAGCTTACCGTATTATTCATATGTCCAAACATATCTGTTTCTGAAAATCGTACTCGTGCCTCACTATAAAAGGAAAAACCCTTTTCCCACTCTTGGAAGTCTTCAATATAATTTGCTTTCAAATTAGCACCATCCCCTATAATTAATTGGCCATCCTTTTAGTTTGGTTCAGACAGCCCATAAATAATGAATACAAATTCATTATAAAAGATAATGCTATATTATCATAGGAAAAACCAAAATTCCCTTATTTTATTACTATATCTCTTTTCTTTCTATAGTATGGTTTTTCCTTGAACTATGCTAACTATGTTTATATCACAATAAAAGACTCCCTTACACTAAGTGTAAGGGAGTCAGCTTGTCCGATATTAGTCTACGAAGTGGTCAGAACCGAAGAAGTTACGGAACATTTGCACTGTAGTAGCACGGTTTAATGAAGCGATTGATGTTGTTAAAGGAATACCTTTTGGACATGCAGCAACACAGTTTTGAGAGTTACCACAGTTTGCAAGGCCACCATCGCCCATAATAGCATTTAATCGTTCATCTTTAATCATTGCACCAGTTGGGTGAGTGTTGAAAAGACGTACTTGTGATAATGGAGCTGGCCCGATGAATGAAGCTTTTTCAGACACGTTTGGACATGCTTCCATACATACACCACAAGTCATACATTTAGATAATTCATAAGCCCATTGACGTTTACCTTCTGGCATACGTGGACCTTCACCTAAATCATAAGTACCATCGATCGGTACCCATGCTTTCACTTTTTTAAGCGCGTTGAACATACGTTCACGGTCAACTTGTAAGTCACGAATAACAGGGAATGTTTTCATTGGCTCCAATTTAATTGGCTCAGTCAATTGGTCAACAAGTGTTGAACATGATTGACGTGGACGGCCATTAATAACCATTGAACATGCACCACAAACTTCTTCTAAACAGTTCATATCCCATGATACTGGCGATGTATTTTCACCATTTTCAGTAACAGGATTTTTTTGAATTTCCATTAAAATAGAAATTACGTTCATACCATGACGGTAAGGCACTTGGAATTTTTGCCAATAGCTATTGCCGCCCTGTGTATCTTGACGTAGGATTTCAACTTTAACCATTCTTCCAGTATTAGCTGAGATTTGCATAACTTTTAGTCTCCTTTCGCAGAGTAGTCGCGTTTACGTGGTGGGATTAAAGAAACGTCGACTTCTTGGTACGTGATGATTGGATTACCAGTAGTTGGATCAAACTTCGCCATTGTTGTTTTCAAGAATTGCTCGTCATCACGGTTAGGGAAATCAGGTTTATAGTGCGCACCACGAGATTCATTACGTAATAATGCACCTTTTGTCATTACTTTCGCAAGCACTAACATATTTTTAAGCTGACGTGTAAAGTGTGCGCCTTGATTACTCCATTTTTGCGTATCGTTGATGTTGATGTTGTTCCAACGCTCAGTAAGGTCATCTAGTTTTTTCAATGTATCTTCAAGCTGGTCATTGTAACGTACAACAGTCATTGTAGCAGTCATCATTTCACCAAGCTCTTTATGCAGTAAGTAAGCGTTTTCTGTGCCTTCCATTTTCATGATAGCATCCCATTTCGCTTGTTCTTCTGATACGCGAGCATCGTAAATCTCTTGTGGAATATCTTCTGCATGCTTTTTAAGATGTTTTACATAATCTACTGCGTTTGGTCCTGCAACCATACCGCCATAGATAGCAGATAGTAATGAGTTCGCACCAAGACGGTTTGCACCGTGTTGAGAGTAATCACACTCACCTGCTGCAAATAGACCAGGAATCTCAGTCATTTGGTTGTAGTCAACCCATAATCCACCCATTGAATAGTGAACTGCTGGGAAAATTTTCATAGGTAATTTACGTGGGTCATCTCCTACGAATTTTTCGTAGATTTCGATGATACCACCAAGTTTAACGTCCAACTCATGTGGATCTTTATGAGAAAGATCTAGGTATACCATGTTTTCGCCATTGATACCAAGTTTTTGGTTTACACAAACGTCGAAAATTTCACGTGTTGCAATATCACGTGGCACTAAGTTACCGTAAGCTGGGTATTTTTCTTCTAAGAAGTACCAAGGTTTACCGTCTTTATAAGTCCAAATACGACCACCTTCACCACGAGCTGATTCTGACATTAGACGGTTTTTGTCATCTCCAGGAATCGCTGTAGGGTGAATTTGAATGAACTCACCATTCGCATATGAAGCACCTTGTTGGTAAACGATAGAAGCAGCAGAACCTGTGTTAATAACAGAGTTTGTTGTTTTACCGAAAATAATACCAGGGCCACCAGTCGCCATAATAACAGCGTCTGCACGGAATGATTTAATTTCTTCTGTACGCATATCTTGCGCTACGATACCACGGCACACGCCGTCTTCATCGATAATAACACCAAGGAATTCCCAGTGCTCATATTTATTTACTAAACCAGCTACTTCATGAGAACGAACTTGCTCATCAAGCGCATATAGTAATTGTTGACCAGTTGTTGCACCAGAGAAAGCTGTACGGTGCATTAAAGTACCGCCAAAACGACGGAAATCTAATAATCCTTCTGGTGTACGGTTGAACATAACACCCATACGGTCCATTAAATGGATAATGCCAGGTGCTGCATCACACATACCCTTAACTGGTGGTTGGTTCGCTAAGAAGTCCCCACCATATACTGTATCATCAAAGTGGATCCATGGAGAATCCCCTTCACCTTTTGTATTTACTGCACCATTAATTCCGCCCTGCGCACAAACAGAGTGTGAGCGTTTTACAGGAACTAATGAGAATAAATCAACTTCAGTACCAACTTCAGCTGCTTTAATCGTTGCCATCAGACCGGCAAGACCACCGCCGACAACAATTACTTTGCTTTTCGCCATGATTATTTCTCACTCCTCTTAAAAAATTGCAATGATTGCATGTGCTCTATCGTAGCTCTATTGAATTATACGAAAGCTAAAATAGCAGCCACACCAACTACACTTAGAATTACGAAAATAATGTTTGTTACGTAAGTAGCAATCTTTTGAGACTGAGGAGATTGTACAATACCCCAGCTTACTAGGAATGCCCATAAACCGTTAGATAAGTGGAAAGTTGCTGATAAAATACCAACAATGTAGAATCCAAGCATGAATGGATTAGCAACAATATTCGCCATCATGTCGTAATCAACGTGTGCTCCAAGTGCTTTTTGAATACGAGTTTGGAAAATATGCCATGCAATGAAAATCACTAGGAATACACCAGTGAAACGTTGTAATGAGAACATCCAGTTACGGTATGTGCTGAAACGTCCTGTGTTTGGTGAAGCAGTGAATGCAATGAACACTCCATAAAATGCATGGAACATCAATGGAATATAGATGACAATCCATTCAACTAGGATAAGGAATGGAATCTTTTCCATTACTGCGGTAGCATCGTTATAACTATCTGCCCCGCCTGTTGCTGTAAAGTTAATGAACAGGTGCATCGTTAAAAACAGACCTACTGGAATGATCCCAAGTAGAGAATGTAAGCGACGCCATAAAAACTCTCGATCTTTCGACAAGACTGTTACCCCCCTTAGTACTTAAAATAGCACAACAAAAGAAGTCATCATTTTGTAAATGATACTTCATTGACTGTGTATTTCATCATGGTACAATATTATGACATGTTTATTGTACTCTCAAGAGCTACGAGCGTCAAGGCAACTCGGAGTTTTTCATAGAGCTTATTAAAGAACTAATCTAGTGCATAATGCGTCGTTTTTTCTCGAAAAATCTACCATTACTTTATTAACGTTAAATTATAAGAAAATTCTAAGAAAGAAGGATAACAATGTTAAACACTCCATCTCCTACAATCTCATCCTTTGGTTATGAGATCATTCGCGATCATATTCTATCTTCTGTACTCGGTAAACATGAGGATGATGTCCTTTATTGGGCAGGTAAAGAGCTTGCGCGTAAGTTTCCATGTAAAAGTCAAGACGAATTAATCGCATTTTTCGCAGATGCCTGCTGGGGTACATTAGAGCTAATGAAAGAATCAAAAGACGGACGTATTTTCCAGTTGACAAACGACCCTGAAATATTGCAAATCAAACAACGTAGCTTCAGACTTGAGGCAGGATTTATTGCTGAACAGATTCAGCTAGCTAAAGGCTATTTGACAGAATGCTATGATGAAAAACGTGAAAAGCAACATTACGTTATGTTTACAGTCAAATGGGACGTGAAGGAACGAATTATGCATACAATTCCAACAGAGTAACAAAAAAGGATTGTCTCCCCATTCATTAAACGGGATGACAATCCTTCCTTTTATTTCGGACAATTACAGAAAATGCTGTTTCTTCTATTATTATATGTAAAGAGCCTGCTCTAAATTAAATTCATCATGCAGTGCATTTGCTGCACGAATCATTTCATCCTGCGGTACTACAACAGACACTTTAATTTCTGAGGTGCTCACCATCTTCACTGGGATATTTTCACGACGTAAACAATCGAACATGCGAGCAGCGACACCTGGATTCGAGACCATACCGGAGCCAACTATCGAAACTTTCGCTAATCCAATTTCGAAATCAGCAAAGCTAAAGCCAAGTGATACTTTACTATCCTCTAAAACACGTAAAGCTTCTGCAAATTCTTCTTTCAAAATCGAAAATGACACAGTTGGTTTTAATCCATCAATGATTGCTTGAACAATGATATCCACGTTGATGCGATTTTCAGCAAGAGTTGAAAATATATCCGCTAATGAAGCATGTGAATAAGCATCATACCCAATTGTTAAACGAATAACATCTGATTCAAAGGCAACACCACGCACGACTAAATTTTTCTCCATCTCTACTTCCTCCTTCAATAAAGTACCTACTGACTCCACTAAACTAGAGCGTATGATCACTGGCATTTGAAACTTTTTAGCTAACTCCACTGCACGTGGATGAATGATGTGTGATCCTAAATGTGCTATCTCTAACATTTCATCATAGGAAATTTCCTGTAGTTTTTGTGCCTTTACAACAAAGCGTGGATCTGCTGTATACACACCATCAACATTCGTGTAAATATCTGTCCGCTCAGCATCTAATGCAACAGCAAGTGCAACGGCTGTCGTTTCCGCTCCACCTTTCCCAAGCGTTGTTATATTTCGGTCATTGTCAATGCCTTGATCTCCAGCAATAACGACGATTTGTCCTTGCAGCAAATGCTCATCGATACGGCTAACATCGATATGATTGATCCTTGCATGACTATGCATATGATCCGTGTAAATGCCAGCCTGCCAGCCTGTTAGTGACACCGCATTATAGCCAGCTTCTTGTATTGCAATGGCAAACACGGAGCTGGATAACTGAGAGCATGAAGATACAGCTGCATCTAATTCACGTTTTGACACATCATCCGTGAAATGAAGTACGCTCATTTTCACATCCTGTATCGTTTGTCTCATCGCACCAACTACTACTACCACATCGAATCCTCTATCTCTTTCAGCAATTGCTTTTCGTGCAGCCTCTTGAATTTGTTCGGGCGATGCTAAAGCAGCCCCTCCAAATTTCATCACTATTCTAGACATTTCTTTTGCTTCCCTTCCCAGTCATGTAATTCACCTAAAATAAGGTGTAAAACTGCCTCTAGAAAACTAAAAAGGCAGCCTTCACAAAACGTGAAAGCTGCCTATAACATGTACAATATAAAACTTGCGCATGTGTGATAGCTCTCCGAAACGTTTAGAATCGGCAGTCTTACATTTTTTAAATGCAAAACCAGTACAACAGCGGAAACAACAATGCTGTACTTCGGCAAGCTCCCCTTTCACGCAATGTCTTAGGATTTGTTCATCCTCTTTTGCGCTACTTTTGAATCTTGCACCTCTATCATCACCTTAAAAGTGATTATATTAAATTTTTCCGCCCTCATCTAACAAGTGGGCTGTTAACATTGGATCACAATGTTATTTACAACCTTAGCATATGTCTATTCCTTTGACAATGACTCCTGCTGAAAATAGGCATAAATCTGATTTGCTAAATTAGCTGGCATCCCAGCTTCCTGTAAAGCAAGCTCACTAGCCTCCCGTATTTTCTTCACGGAACCAAAGTGTTTCAGTAATTGCTGTTTTCGTTTTGGACCGACACCTTCAATTTGATCCAGCACAGATTGGATAGCATGCTTTTCATGCTGTTGACGCAAGAAGGTAATCGCAAAACGATGGACTTCATCTTGTATTCGTTGTAGTAAATAAAAACCGTCACTTGTGCGTTTTAAAGCAATGACCTCAGGTGGATCACCAAACAATAGCTGAGATGTATTATGCTTGTCATCCTTTGCCAAACCAGCAATAGGTATAACTAGTCCTAATTCATCCTCTAATACTTCACGCGCAACTTCCATTTGACCTTTACCACCATCAATTAGCACTAAATCCGGTAATGGAAGTCCTTCCTTCAAAACACGGATATAGCGTCGACGAATTACCTCTTGCATAGCGCCATAATCATCATGCTTGGCTGCTGTACGGGTTTTATATTTGCGATATTCCTTTTTGGCGGGTTTGCCGTCAACGAAAACAACCATTGCAGATACGGCGTCTGTTCCATGCATATGACTATTATCAAAAGCTTCAATTCGTAATGGTGTCGTTATACCCATCGCATCACCAAGTGCCTCGCATGCACCAATAGTACGTTCTTCCTGCCGTTCGATAAGCTGGAATTTAGCGGACACTGCAATTTCAGCATTTTTCGTCGCTAAATCTACCAACTCCTTTTTTTGACCTCTTTTTGGCGTAAGAACTTTGATACCTAACAATTCCGTTAAAATGGCACCATCAATTGCTTGCGGAATAAAAACTTCTTTTGGCTTAATATGCTCTGGTTTTTCATAAAACCGTCCCACAAATGTTAGGAACTCTTCCTCTGCGTCTTGATAGATCGGGAAAATAGAAACATCTCGCTCGATCAGTTTACCTTGCCGAACGAAGAAAACCTGGACACACATCCATCCTTTTTCCACAGCATAGCCAAAGACATCACGGTTAGTAGTGTCACTTGATACTATTTTTTGCTTCTGCATAACTGTATCAATATGGGCGATTTGATCACGAAACTCCTTAGCTCGTTCAAACTCTAAGCTTTCGGCAGCCGCAAGCATTTTTACTTCAAGCTCCTTTTTGACTGCCTCCACGCCGCCGTTAAGAAACTTCGTCATATCCTCAATCATTTCCTGATAAACATGACTATCAATTTCTTTCACACAAGGTGCTATACATTGACCCATATGATAATACAAACAAACTTTTGAAGGTAGCTGCACACATTTTCGTAGTGGATATAAACGGTCCAACAGCTTCTTTGTTTCGCTTGCCGCATAGGCATTGGGATACGGTCCAAAATATTTAGCCTTATCCTTTTTTACTTTACGTGTCGTAATTAGACGAGGATGTTTTTCATTCGTAATTTTTAAATATGGATACGTCTTATCATCTGTTAACATGACATTGTATTTTGGATCATGCAGTTTGATGAGATTCAGCTCTAAAATGAGTGCTTCAATATTTGATGATGTCACGATATACTCAAAATCTTCTATTTCGCTTACAAGTCTTTGCGTTTTACCTTCATGTGTTCCTGTAAAATAAGAACGAACACGATTTTTCAGTACCTTCGCTTTACCGACATATATAATTGTCCCCTGTCGATCTTTCATCAAATAGCAGCCAGGCTGGTCTGGTAGAATATCCAGTTTACGCTTAATTAAATCGTTCATTACCTACCTGCCCCCCTACGTAAGATTCCCCTCAATGAATCATTTTTATCTTTCTTTATTATATAACGAAAAAAAGCCGAACACATCAATTGATGGTCCGGCTTTTGTGAACTTCATTCATTACGCATGTTTTGCGATAAATGCTTCTAAAGCTTCTTTCGGTTGGAAGCCTACAGTTTTGTCAACTAATTCTCCATCTTTAAATAATAATAATGATGGGATTGACATGATTTGATACTCAGCAGCAGTACCTTGGTTATTATCTACGTCAACTTTTACAATTTTAGCCGCACTACCTGCAGCGTCCATTTCTTCAAGAACTGGCCCAATCATTTTACAAGGTCCGCACCAAGCAGCCCAAAAGTCCACTAATACTAACCCTTCTTTAATATCGCTTTGGAACGTAGCATCTGTTGCATGTACAATTGCCATTTGAAATCCTCCTTAAACTTACTATGATTGTAGTATAGCATGGATAAATTCACTTGAGCGAACAATCTGCCTGTAATGTATTTTTTATGAAAATCCATGTCGAAAAATTAAAAGTTACCGATTAAATCTATAGATGACGGCCTTTCCATAAATAAGTTAACGTAATGAAAATGTAGATGGCTAATGTAATACCCGTCACGATTATTGAAGTGGTAAAAATAATACCAATTAAGATTGTACTCAACGCAATAATCGCTATCCAAGTAGTATAAGGGTACCATTTCACTTCATACACACTTGGGTTGGCTGACTGTTTTTTTCTTGATTTTAAATGGGCTATTGCAATTATTAACCAAATAAATAATACAGTATATCCAAGTGACCCCATTAGAAAATCAAATGTCTTGCTTCCAGCATATAACGAAAAGATGACACCTACATACAATGCTAAAGTACACATCAAAATCGCATATACGGGAACATTTCTTTTGGATAATTGTGCAAATATTTTAGGGACACGACCGTCAACCGCTTGCGTATAAAGTACACGGGATGAACCATAAAGGCCCGAATTCATCGAAGAAATAATGGCAAGTAAAACGACAGCATTCATAATATGATCCGCGCCAGGAATTCCGATCATTTTAAATACCATGACAAACGGACTTTCTGGTACTCCATTCACTTCATTCCAAGGAATCAAACTAACGATAATAAAGAATGGCAGTAAATAAAAAGTAACAATACGGATTAATGTACTGCGCACAGCTTTTGGGACTACCTTTTCAGGATTCTTTGTTTCAGCTAATGTAATCCCTATGATTTCAGTTCCACCATAGGAATAGATCACCACAAGCATAGCTGCAATTAACCCCATTGATCCATTTGGGAAAAAACCACCGTGCGAAGTTAAGTTAGAGAAACCTACAGCACTATGATGACCAAATGAGACAAGCAATAAAATGAGTCCTGCAATAATAAATACAATAATAACGGTAATTTTAATCAATGCTAGCCAATATTCCGTTTCAGCAAAAATCTTCACAGATAACAGATTAATAGCTGTCACTAGCACCGAGACAGATAACGCCAATATCCAAATTGGATATTCAGGCAGCCAATATTGAATAAAAATAGCGGCCACTACAGATTCGGCAGCAATATTTAATACCCACATCTTCCAATAAATCCAGTCTAAAAAATAAGCTGGATATTTACCTAAAACGGATTCAACTAAATCTCTAAACGTTCTTGCCTCTTTATTGCGGACTGCCATTTCTGCAAGACCTTGCATAACAAATAGTAAAATAATGCCCCCTAATAAATAGGCTATGAGCACTGATGGACCTGCCATATCGATGGCTGCACTACTTCCCTTAAATAATCCTGCGCCAATAGCACCACCTAATGCCATCATCGTAATATGACGCGAGGTCATTGTTCGTTTTAATTGTTGCTGATTGTTCTTTTCCACTTTCCTACCTCCTAAAAATCAAAAAAGGCATACCGTCTGTTCCTTCATCATCAAATGAAAGAAGAGACGATATGCCATAAGCAAACCGCGGTACCACTCTAATTGGTTCATTATGAACCCAACTTAAAACCTTGTAACGAAGGTTAATCGTCAAACAAATAGAATAATCCGACAATTCCATTTATCTTACCACTCCTAGGCAAGTTCAAAGTCTTATTGGTCTGCGTTGCACCAACCCGCAGCTCTCTTTACCGAATAATGAGCTTTTACTACTCCTAATCTTTGCGTTTAAAAAAATTATGATTGTTAATTTAATGATTATTCAACACTATAATCGTAACTGTTAATTATGTCAATATTTTATTTTGCGATAATTTTCAAATAGCAGTTGCTTGCTTAGAAAGTGAAAAAAGCAGGAAGGATCATCCCTTCCTGCAATAACCTTTATGCATTCACTTTTAAAGCCTTAAATTCTTCAATTAAAAGCGGAACTACTTCAAATAAATCTCCAACGATTCCATAATCGGCTACTTTGAAAATATTTGCTTCAGGATCTTTATTGATAGCAACAATGACTTTAGAGTTTGACATTCCTGCTAAATGCTGAATAGCCCCTGAAATACCAGCAGCAATATAAAGATCAGGCGTTACAACCTTACCAGTTTGACCAATTTGCAGTGAATAGTCACAATACTCAGCATCACATGCACCACGAGATGCTCCAACTGCACCACCTAGTAAATCTGCAAGCTCTTTTAGTGGCTCAAATCCTTCTTCAGATTTTACACCACGACCACCAGCAACTACTACTTTTGCCTCTGATAAATCAACACCCTCTGAAGATTTACGAACAACCTCTTTAATAATTGTGCGAAGGTTTGTAATTTCTACAGTAACTGCCGAAACATCTCCTGTTTTACCATCAACTTTTTCTACAGGTGCAATGTTATTTGGACGAATAGATGCTAATACAATTCCGTCTTTTACTTTCACCTTTTCAAAAGCTTTACCAGAGTAGATTGGTCGGATGAATACAACATCATCGCCTGCGCCTTCAATTGTAGTAACATCAGATACTAAACCAGCTTGTAATTTACTTGCAATTTTTGGCGATAAATCTTTCCCATTTGCCGTATGGCCAAAGACAATGCCAGCTGGCTTTTCTTGCTCAATAACAGCTAGTAGCGCTTGACTATAGCCATCAGATGTATATTGTTTTAAATGTGGGTGTTCCACCGTTACAACACGATCAGCACCGTATTCAAATAATGGACCTGTTAAATTTGCTACAGCATCCCCTAAAAGTACCCCTACAACCTCGCCACCATCAGCGATTTGTTTTGCAGCTGCAATTGCTTCGAAAGAAACATTACGTAAGCTTCCTTCACGAACTTCACTTAATACTAATACTTTTTTTGACATAGCATATTCCCTCCGTTACCCTTTAAGATTCGATTTTTTAAACTACTTTTGCTTCTGTGTGAAGTAGGTTTACCAGTTCTTTTACTTGTACAGAAAGGTCGCCTTCAAGAACACGGCCTGCTGCTTTTTGAGCTGGTAGGAAGATATCAACCGTTTCAATCTTCACTTCTACATCATCTTCATCGATATCTAAATCATCTAATTCAAGCTCTGCAAGCGGTTTCTTCTTCGCTTTCATAATACCTGGTAGAGATGGATAACGTGGCTCATTTAAACCTTGTTGAGCTGTTACTAATAGCGGTAAAGAAGTTTCAATTACTTCTGAATCTCCTTCTATATCACGAACAATTTTTGCAGAAGTTCCATCAATTTCAAGCTTTGTAATCGTTGTTACATAATTAATATCTAGTAAATCTGCAACACGTGGACCTACTTGACCAGAACCACCATCAATCGCAACATTTCCTGTTAAAATTAAATCAGCATCTTTATCTTTTAAGTATTCTGCTAATAGATAAGCAGCAGCATTTTGATCTAATTCATCTAAATCATCTTCCGTATTGATAAGCACTGCTTCATCAGCGCCCATTGCTAGAGCTGTTCGTAATTGCTTCTCGGCATCCTCGCCGCCAATTGTTACTACCGTCACTTTACCGCCAGCAGCGTCACGCACTTGGATTGCTTCTTCGATGGCATATTCATCGTAAGGGTTAATAATGAATTCTGCGCCGTCCTCTTGGATTTTACCACCCGACACAACGATTTTTTCTTCTGTATCAAACGTACGTTTAATTAATGCAAAAATATTCATATATCCATACCTCCTGGAACGTTTTATAATTCTAAGTAAACTTATAAATATTATATATATTTAGTTTCAATAACATCGATAACATACTTGCTCGTTGCTATCGACATATGGGAAATTTATTTGCCAGTAAACATAGGCTCACGCTTTTCAATGAATGCTTGAATTCCTTCTTTTGCATCTTCTGTAACGAATACTGTGCCAAAGGATTTCGCTTCCGCTTCAATACCATCATAAAATGAAGCATGCTTTGCATATTGCAAGGTTTGAATAGCTGCCTTCAAAGCAATTGGGCTCTTCTTGGCAATATTCTTTGCAATATTTAATGTTTCCTCTAACAGAGTCTCTTCTGAGAATGCACGGTTTGCTAAGCCCCATTGCACAGCTTCTGTACCGGAAATCGGTTCGCTCGTAAACATCATTTCAGCAGCCTTTGCTACACCAACATAACGTGGTAGTCGTTGCGTACCGCCGAAGCCAGGAATAAGGCCTAATTGTAACTCAGGTAAACCTAGTTTCGCTGATTCCGTCACAAAGCGCATATGACAGCTCATTGCTAGCTCAAGCCCACCGCCTAATGCTGCACCATGAATAGCTGCGATAATCGGCTTAGGGAATGATTCCACACGCTCAAATACTTGCTGTCCATTTCTAGCTAGCTTCGTAAACTCTTCTCCAGATTCTACCCCAGTAAATTCTTTAATATCTGCACCTGCAGAGAAGAAACGGCCTTCACCATGAAGTACAAGGACTCTTACAGCATCATCATGTTCTACAGCATCTAGCACAGAATTTACTTCTGCAATGATACCGCGAGATAATGCATTTGCTGGTGGACGTGCAATTGTAATATTTGCTACCCCATCTTCCACTTTCCAACTTAGAAATTCCATTTCTCCACATCCTTTTAACCTTTAATGGCGTTCAGGATTAATGCCTGAACCTTCGGAACCTGCTCCATCAAATCATATCGATAGTCATTCATAACCCACGACGTAATAGTTTCATCGATTGTTCCAAAAACCATTTGACGTGCCAAGCGTACATCCATCGTTTGATTGAACTCACCTGAAAGCATACCTTCGATTAAAATTTGATCAAGTAAATGTAAATACTCACGTAATACTGAATTAATTTTTAGTCGTAAGTCTTTATTTGATTGGCGAAGCTCTAATTGTGTGACGGTTGCTAGGTATCGATCTGTCGCTAGAACATTAAAATGATTTTCAATCATTCGGGAAAGTTTGTCTTTAGACGTATTCCCATTTTCTATTATATCTTGTAATGACTCTACAAAAACAGCCATTTTTTCATTAAAGACAGAAATTAATATATCTTCTTTATTTTTAAAATATAAATAGATTGTTCCATCGGCCACCCCAGCCTGTTTGGCGATTTTCGATACTTGCGCTTGGTGATACCCATTTTCCGCAATAACGATGACAGCTGCATCAATAATTTGTTTATATTTTGGCTTATCTCGTTTCACTTTTATATCACCACCTAAAAAACATGCGCACGTCACCATAATCAAGTATGACGTGAGAACCTAAAAAAATATGAAAATATGAATGGTCATTCATTCATATTTTCATATTATATTTTACATCATTGCTTGTCAATACTTTACCACGTATTTATTTCGCTTCTTTATTCGCCATTTTTGTTTTTTCTTCTTCCACTAATGTACGGCGCAAAATTTTCCCAACGGCTGTTTTTGGCAGCTCATCTTTAAATTCATAATACCGTGGAACTTTAAATGCCGCTAGATGCTGACGGCAATATTTATTTAATTCGTCTTCTGTAATGGAATATCCTTCTTTTAAAACAATATAAGCTTTTACCGTTTCTCCTCGATAAGGATCAGGTATACCTGCTACAACACATTCTTGGATTTCCTCACGCTCGTATAACACTTCTTCAACCTCACGAGGGTATATATTAAAGCCCCCTGCAATAATCATATCTTTTTTACGATCCACTACATAGAAATAGCCTTGCTCATCCATATAGCCAAGATCTCCTGTTAAAAACCAGTCATCTGTAAATGTAGCGGCAGTATCCTCTGGGCGATTCCAATAGCCCTTCATCACTTGTGGTCCTTTAACTGCAATTTCACCAACTTCACCAACTGGCAATTCTTCCGTATCCCCTGTCCGCAAAATAATCGCTTCTGTATTTGGCCAAGGTAATCCTATTGAGCCAATCACCCGCTTGCCCCAAATTGGAGTAGCATGTGTCACTGGTGATGTTTCAGTTAATCCATAACCCTCTACTAATTTTCCACCTGTTACCTCTTCAAACTTCTCTTGCACTTCAATTGGCAATGAAGCAGAGCCACTTAGGCAGGCCTTAATAGATGATAAATCGTAATTAGCAATGTCTGGGTGATTTAATAAGCCGATGTATAGGGTTGGCGCACCAGGGAAAAGTGTTGGCTTTTGCTTATCGATTGTCTTTAATGCAGTTTCAGCATCAAATTTCGGTAACAGCACCATTTTATTTTGGGTGAAGACTGATAAAAGCATAACAGTTGTCATACCATAGACGTGGAAGAATGGTAGGATACCCATAATGACCTCATCACCGTGCACACATTTATACATCCATGCATCACACATTGTCGTATTGGCGATTAAATTTTTATGGGTTAGCATGACTCCTTTTGGGAATCCGGTTGTTCCACCTGTGTATTGTAGTAATGCTAGGTCTTCTTCAAAATCAAAAGGAATATGATCCATTACCTTGATTGGTGCAGAACGCATTATTTCTGAAAACAAATGGTTTTGTCCACTATGTTCAACCTTGACACTAAAGCCATATTGCTTTTTTTGAATAAATGGATAGACTAAATTTTTTGGGAATGGTAAATAATCTTTGATGGCTGTCACAATGACATTTTCTAGGGCGGTTTCTTTTATAATTTTCATCACTCTTGGGTACAAAATATCCATCACAAGAATAACTTTTGCACCCGAATCTGCCATTTGATATTGAAGCTCACGTTCAGTATAAAGTGGATTTGTTTGTACGACAACAGCACCTGCATACATGGCGCCGTAGTAAGCGATTACACTTTGAGGCGAGTTAGGCAACATAATGGCCACTCGGTCTCCCTTTTCCACACCTAATGATTGTAAATAGTTTGCGAACCTTAAAGCAGACTCATATAGTTCGGTGTACGTCAAATCCTTCCCCATAAAATGAATCGCTACTTTTGATGGATTCTTCTTATAGGCGCGTGTCAAAAACTCTTGCACTGGAATTTCCTCAAACGTTAAAGACGATGGTACTTCTTCAGGATAATTTGCTAGCCATGGTTTTGCTGTCATACGTCCTCTCCCCTTTGTCCCAAACTTTGTCAATTCTTAATTTTATTATAATGAAAAAGAAATGCACTTTCAAACAGAAAATAGAAAATAAACGCATTTTCGATTAATTATTATGCATTTAACAACATTATTATGACTAATTCTAAATAGGATTTGTATGGGTAGATACGATGAATACTCATTCATTCTCCCATTTTTCAGATTAGAAAAAACCTATATATTCCTATATTTAAAAAACAATTTTTCCTATCAGGGCTTTAATAGATTTAGTTGAAGCCACTTGCTATAAGCTCAATAAAAAACGCATCCTTTTAAAAGGATGCGTTAATGTGCTTAAATAGTCATCATATAATAGACGCCCACTGCCAAAAATGCGATACAGACAATGATTAGTACCTTTGCTAATTTTTCCATGTCATGACACTCCTATGCAATACTTGCCCCAATTACAAACGATAGACCTACTGAAATGGTAAAGGAAATGAAACCAACTGAGCGATTATCATTGGCAATCTCTTGATCAACATTAAAACGAGGTGTCATAAATTCAAATAAGAAATAGGCCACAATTAACAACGTAAAACCAAAAAGACCCCAGCCAATCATTTCACTTAATGTACTATGACGAGCAATAGAAAAACGAAAAATATTACAAATTCCTAGTATTTTTCCGCCTGTTGCAAGAGCCACAGCAACATTACCTTTTTTAATTTCTTCCCAATTTTTATACTTCGTCACGACTTCGAACAATGCCATCGACACGACTAAACATAACACAACAACACTAAAGTATCCTGCCGTTTCGATAATTGGATATCGCCAAAAGCCAGAATTCAGCATTTTTCTCCGTCCCCTTTATAGCTTATTTCAATTCAACAACTGTGACGCCTAAGCCCCCTTCGCCGGCTTCACCAAAACGGAAGGATTTCACACGCTTATTGTTTTTCAAATAGCTTTGAATACCTTGGCGTAAAGCCCCAGTACCAACACCATGGATAATAGATACCCGACCATAATTCGCAAGTAAAGCATCATCAATATACTTTTCTGTCCTTAAAATTGCATCTTCATAGCGCTCTCCACGCAAATCCAATTCTAATTTCACATGGCCATTTCGATTTTTCACACCAGCTGTCCGTACAATAGGCTCTTTTTCAGGCTTAATATATTCCAAATCACTATCAGAGATTTTCATTTTTAAAATCCCCATTTGGACAACCCATTCAGTATTCGAAACTTTTTCTAACAAAGTACCTCTTTGACCATAGCTTAACACCTTTACCTCGTCTCCGACAACTAAGTTTTGCGCTCGGGCTTTTACTTGTGCAGCTTTTTTTAGTACTTTATTATCTTCAAGCGGTGTTGCTTCTTCCAAACGCTTACGCGCTTCAATTAGTTCATGCTCTTTAACAACTTGGTTGGCATTTTTTCGCATTTCTCTTAGCTCAGCAATAATGCCTTCCGCTTCATGTTTCGCTTCTTCTACAATTTTACGAGCTTTTTCTTTAGCTTTCTTATCAAGTGCCTCTTTACGCTCATCATAGGCTTGTAATTTATCTTGCAGCTCTTTACGTAAGCTCTCTGACTCTAACAATAATGCATGGGAACGCTCTGCATCATCTTCCGATTGACGACGTGTTTCCTCTAATGAAGCAATCATCGATTCAACCTCATGTCGATCTGTTCCTGTAAAACCTTTAGCACGCTCAATAATGGTTTCAGGGAGCCCTAAGCGACTGGAGATTTCAAATGCATTCGAACGTCCAGGAACACCAATTAGTAGACGATAGGTAGGACTCAATGTTTCTATATCAAATTCTACACTAGCATTGGCAACACCAGGTCGATTATAACCGTATGCTTTAAGCTCAGGGTAGTGAGTCGTTGCCATCACACGTGCACCACGACCATGCACCTCGTCTAAAATAGAAATGGCTAAAGCTGCCCCTTCTTGTGGGTCTGTACCTGCTCCTAACTCATCAAAAAGAACAAGTGACTCATCATCAAATTTTTGTAAGATGTCGACAATATTGACCATATGAGATGAGAATGTTGAAAGCGATTGCTCTATAGATTGCTCATCACCAATATCAGCAAACAATTGTTTAAACACAGCAAGCTGAGATCCATCCAATGCTGGTACTGGTAACCCAGCTTGAGCCATTAATGTACACAAGCCCACTGTTTTTAATGTTACCGTTTTACCACCTGTATTTGGACCCGTAATGACTATTGCCGTAATGTCTTTCCCAAACTCAATATCGTTTGGCACAGCTGTATCTATTGGTAATAGAGGGTGGCGTGCACGAACAAGTCGGATATAGCCATCCTGATTCATTTTAGGCATTGTACACTTATTGGCTTGTCCATACTTGCCTTTAGCTAAAATGACATCGATATCCCCTAATACCTTTACTAAGTTAAATAAATCTGGTGCTACATCTTGCACCATTGCGCTTAATGTTAGTAAAATTCGTTCAACCTCGGCCTGTTCTTTCATTTTCAAACGATGAATTTCATTATTCGCTTGGACAATAGAATCTGGCTCAATGAATAAGGTTTGTCCAGAAGAAGATTGGTCATGAACGATTCCACCATAATGATGACGATATTCCTGCTTAACGGGAATAACAAAGCGATCATTCCGAATTGTAACAAGTGTATCAGAAAGCATTTTCGATGCATTACTGCCACGGATTAAGCTCTCCAATTTAGAGCGTACCTTTGCTTCCTCTGAGCGTAAGGATTGGCGAATAGTTCGTAAAGTTGTACTAGCCGAATCTAAAACTGCCCCGTTATCATCAATACAGTTATTAATTTCATGCTGTAATCCCGTTAATACAGGCATTGTTTCCTTTTTGGCGATAAAATGGGGAATTTCAATCACTTCATCGGCTTCCAAATCCTCAATAAAATTGCGAAGAATTCTACTAGCTCGAATTGTACTAGAAATTTCCATCAGCTCTATTGCCGCTAACATGCCTCCTATTTGGGCACGTCTTGCAGATGGTCGAACATCAAATATTCCACCCATCGGTACATTACCTTTTACACGTAAAATGGATAAACCTTCGTCCATTTCTTCTAATAGTTGTACTACTTTATCAAAGTCAGTCTGTGGTACAAGCTCCTCGATGGCTGATTTCCCAATTGAAGAAGTACAATGAGTAGCCACTTGTTGCCGTACTTTATCGTATTCTAGTGTTTTCAATGCGCGTTCTGCAATCACTGAGAACACCTCCTCAACCTATTTATTTCGTCGTATGAACGCCTCAAATTGTTCACGCGTCCATGTATTCACAATCAAATCTTTTGGTATCCATGCTCTATTGGCATAGCGAACTCCAATATCCATAAAACGTAGATGGGCGATATCATGCGCATCCGTATTAATCGCGATGGGCACACCTGCTGCTAAAGCCATCTCTAAATGTTCCACACATAAATCAAGACGATATGGATTAGCATTTAACTCTAAAATTTTACCATATTCCTTCGCCCAGGCAATTAACTGTTGCATATCAGGATTATAGCCATCACGATCTTCAATAATTCGCCCTGTAGGATGGGCAATCATATGGACATAAGGATTTTGCATAGCTGTCAGTAGGCGTGCCATAATTTTTTCCTGCGTTTGTGTAAAACTTGAATGTATAGAAGCAATTACAAAATCTAATTCGCGCAAAACTTGATCATCAAAATCTAAGCTACCATCCGGTAATATATCCATTTCTGTCCCTGAAAATAAATGAAATTCTGGGTGAGCTACATTAAATGCCTCAATTTCCACTCGCTGTTTTTCTAAACGCTCTGGTGTTAAACCATTTGCGACTTTTAGAAATTGGGAGTGGTCCGTAATAACGCTATATTGATAGCCACGCGCTAGTAATGCCTTGCCCATTTCTGCAACAGAGTATGCACCATCTGACCACGTCGTATGCATATGCAAATCGGCCTTAATATCTTCTAGTCGAACCAATTTTTGGATATCCTCCGTTTTGTCAAATTCTACTGTCCCTGTACGCAAGCTTGGTGGAATCCAAGGTAAATCAAAATGAGCAAAAAATGCCGCTTCATCGTGAAATGTTAGAACAGATCCATCTTCCTGCTCCACACCATATTCACTAATTTTTTCACCTCGGGCTTTTGCAAGCTGGCGCATGCGTACATTATGGTCCTTTGAACCTGTAAAATGATGCAAAGCAGTCGCATATTCCGTATCCTTCACTAAGCGAAAATCAACGCTTACTGGCTCATCTAAGTCCAAGATCACCGAAATTTTTGTATCTCCTGCTGCAACGACTTCTTGGATGGCTAATGTATTTAATAATTGTTCACGGACTGCCTCAACCGCTTCCGTTACAACAATAAAATCAATATCTTTACTAATTTCCACTGCACGACGGAAACTTCCAGCTACAGAAAAACGTTCCACTTCCTCCATACTATCTAGAAGGGCCTCTATTTGTAAAACCACAGGCTCTAGCTGCCAAATGGGTAGACGCTCAGAGCGATTAGCTAAATTGGCAAGTTCCTTTAAAATTTTCTCCTCTGTTTTGGCAGCAAAGCCAGCTAATTCACGAACTTTGCCCGCTTCACAAGCCGCCTTTAAGCTTTCTGCTGAGTCGATGCCTAGCTCTTGGTGAAGCTTGGCTATCTTTTTTCCACCCAAGCCTGGCAACTTTAACAATGGCAATAACCCTTTAGGGACAATCTCTTCTAGTTCCTTTAGCAAACTTGACTCACCTGTTACCATCAAATCCTCAATAACAGCAGCCGTGCCCTTGCCAATTCCTTTTAGTTTTGTCACATCATCCATTTCACTTAATGAACGCTCGTCTCCTTCAAGTGCCGTAGCTGCTTTTCGAAAGGCGGATACCTTGAATGGATTTTCACCTTGTAATTCCATATACAGAGCAATTTTTTCGAGCGTGCGAATAATGGTTTTTTTATTCACCAATAATTCCTCCTATCGTAAAAACACTTCTCTCCAAACAGAGAGAAGTGCATAGTTGACTATTGCATATAAATATACCACCAGTTTTGGAACATCTTTGTAATAACCGGTGTATGCTCCAAAATAAGACCACTTAACAATGACTTCGACATTAAATTTTGTATGCTATCAATCGGTAGTAGTGCGCATACATATAGCAAAATAAACATAATTAAATAGTTTTCAATCATGCCGAATAGCGCTCCAAGCCAACGATTTACTGTGTTCAGTACAGGTAAATAAGCAATAAAATCAAAAATCGATGCCACAATTTGTAATGTTATTTTTACGGCAAAGAAAATTACCGCAAAAGCAATTACACGATAGAATGTGCGGTCTAAATCTAGACTGTCTATCACGACACCAAGACTACCTGTCTCAGTAACTCCTGGATACGGAACCCAAAATACAAATTTTTGTGCTAATGGCTTATAATAAATATACGCAACAATTAGGGCTACTATAAAGCTGACAATGTGCATCATTTGTACAATGAAACCACGTTTTGCACCGACACCAATTCCAGCTAACAGTACCACTAATATGATTAAATCTAACATTCTCTTCAACCCTTTAATTTTTTCAATTCTTCTTCCAGCTGCTCCAGCCGCTCTTTTAATAGTAAATAATCATGTACTGTATTTACTGCTGTCAGAACAGCAAGTTTTGTGCTATCAAGTGAGGGATTATGTACGTTCATCTCGCGCATACGGTCATCAACAATCGAAGCGACAAGTCGCATATGGCCAATGGATTCCAAGCCGACCATTTTATATGTATGACCATATATTTCCACAGAAATTTTATTCTTTTCTTGTTTTTCCATAGTCGCACCCCCCTATAAATTCGATACATGCAAGATTTTTTTGGCTTGCTAGCACCATCACACAAAAAAGCTATTTATTATCATACCATGAAAGGTATAAAATTGTGAACAATGAGGACAGAAAGGATCGATTAAATGTCAAATATTGTACTTTCCATTTCAACAAATATTCAAAAAGAGGTGATGGCATACTATGCATCCAATTATATTGAACGCAAGGCTGCTGGTGTAATCTTCGCCGCAAAACTACCAGATACCTCCATAACCATGTATAAATCAGGAAAATTAATGTTTCAGGGTGGTGGAGCTGAACGTGAAGCTGCCCGCTGGGGGACCATTGAAAAAACATCGAACTCGAAATTATCTAGTATTGGAGCAAAGGGTGATACACTACCCGACCAATTTGCAGCGATGTCCGTATTAGGCTCAGATGAAACAGGCACTGGTGATTATTTTGGTCCTATCACAGTAGCTGCCGTGTATGTACCTGCCTCCAAAATTGAACTGATCAATGAGCTTGGTGTCAAAGATTCAAAAATGTTATCGGATGATTATATGCGGAAAATTGCTCCTGATTTACGCGCAGCTTGCGTTCATAGTGTGCTTGTCTTACGCAATGAAAAATATAACAGCTTACAGGCAAAGGGCTACTCCCAAGGGAAAATGAAAGCCATGATGCATAACAAGGCACTGCAAAACACACTGACAAAAATGGCTCCAGAAAAACCTGAGTGTATTTTAATTGATCAGTTTGCAGAACGAGGCGTTTATTACAATTACTTAAAAAATGAACGAGAAATTGTACAGGAAAGCGTGTACTTTTCTACTAAAGCCGAGCAATTACATGTAGCCGTGGCTACAGCATCCATTTTAGCTCGTGCTGCGTTTTTAAAGGAAATGGATCGACTCAGTGAAATAGCCGGTTTAGAGTTAATGAAAGGGGCGTCTAACAAGGTAGATGTGCAAGCTGCACGTATTTGGCGTAAACAAGGCGAAGAATTTCTACGCTCCATTACAAAATGGCATTTTGCTAATACAGAAAAAGCGAGAAAGATGATTTAAAAAACATGAAGCTCCAAACGAAAAAAGATTGTCTAAATGACAGTCTTTTTCTTTACCCACATAAAGTAATTGTAGTTATTTTCCATGAGAAAGTCATTATCCGTATGACGGTGTAAGAAAAATGACAAAAGCCATCGAGAGTAAACTTCTCGATGACTTTTGACTAAGTCTGAGACTATCTAGTACGACAGTCTTTTTTATAATTTTAGCGTACTTCTGTACCATCGATTGTAGCAATTGCTTTTAGCACTTTATTGTGGGCAGCTACTACTTCTTCGTCTGTTAACGTGCGTTCTGGGTCGAAGTATGTGAGCGAGAATGCTACGGATTTTTTCCCTTGCTCCATTTTCTCACCCTCGTAAACGTCAAATACGCGGATATCCTTCAATAATTTCACACCAGCTACATTAATAGCTTTAACGACTTCGCCTGCAGTTGTTGTACGGTCCATAATAAGTGCGATATCACGAGACATTGCAGGGAAACGAGGTACTGGTTTGTAGGAAAGTGGCGCTTCTTGATCAGTTGCATTTAATAGAGCAACAAGATTCATTTCCATAACATACGTATCTTTTACACCCCATGCCTTTTCCTCTGCAGGGTGTAGTCCACCAATAATACCAACTTGCTCGCCATCCAATACTATACGAGCTGTACGGCCTGGGTGTAACCCATCAATTTGTGCTTTTTCAAATGAAATGCGATTTCCTAGGCCAAGCTTGCCAATAACACCTTCTATTACACCTTTTAAGACGAAGAAATCTACAGCTTTTTTCTCGCCTTGCCATGCGTGATCTAGCCATTTCCCTGTAAGGACGGCTGCAAGATGCTCTTCTTCGAAAGGTTGCCCTTCCTCCGATTGACCAAGGAATACTGAGCCAATTTCATATAGAGCTACACTGTCTGCTTGGCGGGCAACATTATAGGCTGCTGCTTCAATTAAGTGTGGAACTAGGCTTTGTCGTAATGTAGAGCGTTCTTCACTCATAGGCATTAGTAAACGAGTGACTGGTTCAGCTTTCAATGCAAATCGTTGTGACAGCGCATCAGATGTTAATGAATACGTCACAGCTTGATACAAGCCAGCACCCTCCATATAATTACGAACAACACGACGATTAGCTTGATAAGCGGTTAAACTACCTACTTGTGTAGCACCCTCTGGTAATGTCGTTGGAATCTCGTCGTAGCCATAAAGACGAGCAATTTCCTCTACGATATCCTCTTCGATTTTAATATCCTGACGACGTGTTGGTGCATCAATAATTAATAAACCATTTGCAGCTTCTACTCCGAATTTTAAGCGCTCTAAAATAGAAAGCATATCCTCTAATGCGATTTTCATACCTAAACGTTCGTTAATAAAATCTGGTGATACGACAACACGCGCTGGAGTTTTATCTAAATCGTCGACCACACATGTACCTTCCAATACTTCACCACCAGCTAATGCAGCAAGTAATGTAGCAGCACGTTCAGCTGCAGGTAAAACACGATTCGGGTCTACCCCTTTTTCAAAGCGTGCAGACGCATCAGATCGAAGGCCAAGGTGACGAGATGTTTGACGCACTGTTAAGCCGTCAAAATAAGCCGATTCAATGACAACAGTCGTTGTAGAATCTGTTACCTCAGAATTAGCACCGCCCATTACACCAGCAATAGCAACTGGCTCTTTGCCATTCGTAATAACTAAATCTGACGCTTTTAATGTACGTTCTTGGTCATCCAAAGTTGTGATTTTCTCACCCTCGGCTGCTTTACGAACAACGATTTCACCTGTTGCTAGGCTATCATAGTCAAAGGCATGAAGTGGTTGACCATATTCCATTAACACATAATTCGTTACGTCCACTACGTTATTATGCGGGCGTACACCTGCTGCCATCAAACGATTTTGAAGCCACATCGGTGACTCCCCAATTTTGACGTTTTTCACAACTTTTGCGACGTACATTGGGTTTGCTTGCATATCTTCCACACGAAGCTTTAGTAAATCCTCTGCTTTTTCGCTGGCGGCCTGATAAGAGATATCTGGATACTTTACTTCCTCTGACAGGATAGCACCCACCTCATATGCTACACCTAGCATTGAAAGTGCATCTGATCGATTTGGTGTTAAACCAAGCTCTAGCACTGTATCTCGTAAGCCTAGAATAGCCAGTGCGTCCGTTCCTACTTGCGCATCTTCTGGAAGCACGTAAATGCCCTCAGAGTACGCTTTAGGTACAAGCTTACCTTCAATACCTAGCTCTTGTAATGAACAAATCATACCATTCGATTCATGTCCACGAAGTTTAGCTTTTTTAATTTTAATACCGCCTGGCAAATGGGCACCTGGACGAGCCACAATTACTTTTTGACCAGCATCTACATTGGGAGCACCACAAATAATTTGTTGAGGCTCTTCTTCACCAACATCCACTTGACAAATATTTAATTTATCGGCTTCTGGATGTTTTTCCTTTGATACTACATATCCGACTACAACTTTTTCCATTGGATTTGCACGATCAATGACTGCGTCTACTTCAATTCCTGAACGTGTAATTTTTTCTGCTAATAGCTCAGGTGCTAAGTCCTGTGTATTGACATAATCTTTTAACCATTCTAATGAAACTAACATGTTTTATCCCCCTTACGCCTCTGTTCGCTCGAATTGTGATAAGAAACGAGTGTCACTCGTATAGAAA
Organism: Lysinibacillus sp. GW247-5R2A; assembly: GCF_059424475.1. Classification (NCBI taxonomy): domain Bacteria; kingdom Bacillati; phylum Bacillota; class Bacilli; order Caryophanales; family Bacillaceae; genus Lysinibacillus; species Lysinibacillus sp. GW247-5R2A. The sequence goes on from NZ_JBWKZL010000006.1 coordinate 64,023, forward strand.
TGTCGAATATCGTCGACACCATATTTCAACATGGCAATACGCTCTGCACCAATACCAAATGCGAAACCAGAAACTTTCTTCGGATCATAGCCAGCCATTTCTAAGACGTTTGGATGAACCATACCTGCGCCTAGTATTTCAATCCAGCCAGTGCTCTTACATACGTTACATCCTGCACCACCGCATTTAAAGCATGAGATATCCATTTCAACAGATGGTTCTGTGAATGGGAAGAAGCTCGGACGAAGTCGAATTTCACGTTCAGCACCAAACATTTTTTTTGCTAAAGTATCTAAAGTTCCTTTTAGATCACTCATACGAATATTTTCGCCAATTACTAAACCTTCAATTTGCATAAATTGATGTGAGTGCGTGGCATCATCATTATCACGACGGAATACTTTCCCTGGACATATGATACGAATAGATTCACCTTTTTTAGCTTCCATAGTACGAGCCTGTACAGGCGAAGTATGAGTACGTAATAATATTTCCTCGGAAATATAGAACGAATCTTGCATATCACGAGCAGGATGACCCTTTGGTAAATTTAATGCTTCAAAGTTATAGTAGTCCTTCTCTACTTCAGGACCCTCTGCAATTTCATAGCCCATGCCAATAAATAAATCTTCAATTTCTTCAACGACACGTGTCAATGGATGGCGATTCCCTACTTTTATTGCACGTCCAGGTAATGTAACATCAATCGACTCACTTGCTAATTTTTCAGCAATAGCCGCTTCTTCAAGAACAGCAGCTTTTGACTCTAATACTGCTGTTACGTTTTCACGAACATTATTCACTAAAGCACCCATTTTTGGTCGCTCTTCAGCTGATAATTTACCCATTCCTTTTAATAAATCAGTAATAGGTCCTTTTTTCCCTAAATATGCAACACGTACTTCATTTAATTCTTTTAGACTTGCTGCAGCTTCAATTTTAGCAAGTGCTTCTTGCTCTAATTGTTTTAATTGCTCTTCCATGATAAAACCTCCTTAGAAAATTAACGCCTGTTTTTAGGCATAAAAAAACTCGCCCCTAAAAAAGGGACGAGGACATATTCGCGGTACCACCCTAGTTATTGCAAGGCCAATATCCTTACAATCACTTCATTCACATAACGACTTGATCAAGCCGGCTTACCTTTACAGCATCAAGCTGGTCCCGGTAGCTGCTCGCGGGCTGAATTCAAAATTGCATCGGTACGGCGTTGGCTCTCAATCTCCGGCCACACGCTCCCTGTCGTCCATTCACAATTTTTACTACTTCCCGGTCATAGCATTTCATATTTAAACTTACATTTTAGAATTGATTATACAATAACGATCAGTTGCAAATCAAGGGGCAACTAGCGGAAACCCGCATGATTCTGTCGATTATTTCACAAAGCCATATAAAACTATACCAGTTGCCACAGCTACATTAAGTGATTCAGCCTGACCAAAAATTGGAATAATTATATTTTGGTCTGTCATTGCTAAAAGCTGTGGCTGAATACCACTACCTTCATTCCCCATAATAATCGCAAATGCACCAGTATGCTGAATGTCGCTATATGGCACGGCGTCTTCATCCAATGCCGTACCAAATACTGGAACTCCTTGATCCTGTAAAAAGTCTACACATTCCGTTAACTCTTCACGTACTACAGGGATGTGGAAATGTGAGCCTTGTGCAGCTCGTAACGTTTTAGGGTTGTAGACATCGGCACAGCCCTTCCCTAAAATAACGGCATCTAACCCAGCTGCATCGGCTGTACGAATCATCGTCCCAATATTGCCCGGGTCTTGAACAGCATCGATCAATAACACTTTACGCCAAGATGCCTTTACTTCCTCCTCTAATGCAGGCTGTTTACAAATAGCAAAAACACCTTGTGAAGTTTCCGTTTCCGCAAATTCCTTCGCTACTACTGACGTCACCTCTACAATAGCAATTCCATCAATTGGCCATAGCATCGGTAAATCTACACCTTCACGTACAATAATTTGCAGGACTTGCTCTTTATTTTTTAATGCTTCTTCTACAAGGTGAAAGCCTTCGACTATGAATTCACCTGATCGTTCCCGTTCTTTTCTTGTCGTCGCTAATTTTTTCCAATATTTCACTAGCGCATTTTGCGTAGATTCGATTCTCTTCATTGCTACCTCTTACCGCCTTTTTCCTATATATTGACCATTATTATACCTTAGTAAATACTAAATTTCATAGCTATGTGAGAAAACTGTTTTTTCTAGGACACGTGTAATTTTAATGCAGTGTCTAACAACTCCATCATGCTATAATGATACATACTTCGTAATAATTTTACAGTATCGAGAAAAAAGGTGAGCCAGATGAAAAAAACAATACATGTAGTTGGTGCCATTATTGAAAATGATCAACAAGAAATTTTCTGTGCTTTAAGAAATGCCCATATGGTACTCGCTAATTATTGGGAATTCCCTGGTGGTAAAATTGAACCCGGCGAAACTCCCCAGCAAGCACTTTATCGAGAAATTCTTGAGGAATTCAATTGCGTCATTCAAGTTGGTGATCTAGTGACCGAAACTCTTTATGAATACGAACAATTTTTTGTTCACCTAGAAACTTATCTAGCCACTATTGTTAAAGGTACGCCACAAATATTGGAACACGCTGAAGCAAAATGGGTTCCTCGTCAGCAATTGCTTAAGCTTTCTTTTGCACCTGCCGATTTACCTTCCATTGAAAAATTATTAGCGGAGCCATAACACATATTTACTTCATATCAAAAAAGTGAGTCACTTGGTTACGGCCATTTTTTTTCGATGCATACAAGGCATCATCCGCATTTTTTAGCAATGTCGTACCAGTATCTTCTGATGTGACGGTTGCCATTCCAATACTTATCGTCACCTGACCAGCTGGCCAATGATCTAATGCAACTGTTTTTCTAATTTGCTCCCCTACCTCTTTTGCTGCGGCAATCTCAGTTTCCGGTAAAATCATGACAAATTCCTCACCACCATAACGAGCAACGGTATCTTCTTTACGCGCTCGTTGTGTTAATAGCTGTGCCAATTGTGCAAGAACATCGTCACCTACTTGATGTCCAAACGTATCATTAACTTTTTTAAAATGGTCAATATCAAGAATACATAGTGAGAAAGGCTTAGCTGATGCATAATAACTATTGAGCTGTTGTTCAAGTTTATCTTGAAAGAATCTTCTATTTTTTAAACCTGTTAGTTTGTCTGTCTCCGACAATTCAATTAAAGTGGCATTCACGGCTAATAATTTTGCCTGTTGTTGTTCAATTTCTACATGAATTTGCTCCAAATTGGCTAATGCCTGTTCTTTTTCTTGGTAGGCTGCCTCTAGTAGCTTTTTAGCTGAACGTAACTCTTGTTCATAATCAATACGCTTTTGCATTTTGACTAAAATACAATCTATTCGCTCTACCGTATCTTCCGTGTACAATTTAGCATTCATTAGAAATGGTATAGCCATCCCTTCCTTATGTTTGAGATGAATAAACAATTCCTCGACTTGCTGTTCTAAATTTATTATCGGATAAAAGTACGAGTGAAAAATTAATTTATTAGCAGCAGATAGAAGTATCTCTAAATGTTGTTGCAGCAACTCCACCTGCTCAAAGCCTATCCAATTTAATAAGGTGTGATTGACCTCTGCAATTACTCCTTCGTGAGTGATGGAAAGAAAACCACATGGCGCATCATTAAGTCGTTGTTCCATTTACAATAATCCTTTCATTATTCTTCCCTACAAAAAACCCGTAATACACTGGATGGTTTCATTTGGGTGACTAATGTGAGGGTAATGTCCTTTCGCTTCCATTAAGCTAAAAGTACTGCTTTTAATATGTTTATGTAAATAATCTCCTACACTTATAGGCACAATACTGTCCTCAGAGCATTGAATAATTAAAACTGGGACTGTTACCTTTGATAATTCATTTCGATAATCCGATAAAAATGTTACCTCGGCAAATTCTCTCGCAATGACAGGGTCTGCAGATTTAAATGTTTGTTGGAGCTCATCCGTTAATGCTGGATTTTCAGGATTGCTCATTGCGATAGGAGCCATATAGCTTGCCCAACCAGCAAAGTTCATCTCCATCATATCTAATAATTCCGCAATATCACTACGCTCAAATCCACCCATATATTCACCATCATTTAAATAACACGGAGAAGGTCCAATCATAATCAATTTTTTAAAGTATTCAGGTCGTTTAATGGATGCAAGTAATCCAATCATAGAACTAATAGAATGTCCTACAAAAATACTTTCCTGTAATTTTAAAGATTCAATAACATCCAATAAATCTTGCACGTAGCCTTGCAAATTTTGATATTTCTCTGATGTATAGGCATTTTTATCTGAGCTTCCAGATCCGACATAATCGAATAATATAATTTTATATTTGTCCATAAATGCAGGCGTAATAAAACGCCACATGTTTTGATCACAGCCAAAACCATGTCCAAAAATAATCGGTTGATCTCCTTGTCCAATTACTTTCACATGATTACGAACAACAATATTTTCCATCCTACTGACTCCTTTTTAGAAATATATGTAATAGTTTTATTGTGACCTTTGGTACTGTAATTATCAAGATTAAATTCCACTTATAGATTGGACATGCTTTCACTATAAAAAGAGAGCAGCAATGCGTCCGCATACTGCTCATCTTATAGACTATAACCATTTGCTAATAGGCGGAATACTTTGTGGAAATTGAAATACATTAAATGGATCATATTTTGTTTTCACTTCTCTCAACCTTCTAAAATTACGACCATAATAGGCTGTTGGCCAATCTTGAATAAATCGATCTGGGAAATTAACATAATCGCCTGTGGTATATGGCGATAAAGCCCTCCGTATGTCCTCCACCCATTTTATATTTTGCCTTTCTTCGTCTGGTTTTTTCCAAGAGGTATTGTATTCTTGAGCCATTATTGCATTTCGGTAGAAATAGGCTGTGTGATTGGGCGCAATTTCACTGACGGCTCCTCTTAAGGATTGCTGCCAAATTGTCGTATTAGGGTTAGGAGCATGCGTTAAAAAATCCTTCATTCTCTTAATGGCCTCAAAAGGAAGCGGTCTCTCAATAAAGGAGCCTGATCTTTTATAGAGCACTGGTTGATTACCACTTGGTAGATCAAAAAATTCTACAGCCTTGATATAGGGTACTTCCTTTATCCCTATATTTATTGGTGAACCTGCCTTTCTTAACGGTCGAAGAAGTTTTTTTAATTCCGCTGCGGAACCCACAAATTCTCCTTGAGATACGATCTCCCCAACTTCCTTCGTCTTTAATTCAATTTGTGATGTCAGACGCCTATCAGTAAATGGAGCCCATTTTTGCCATGTATCAAAAGCAAGCTCAAAATCGCTCCATCCCCATGTGATGGAAAAGAGCGAAACTTCACTGATAGCATGGAGCTTGAATGTGAATGAAGTGACAATACCGAAATTGCCACCACCGCCACCACAACTGGCCCAAAAAAGGTCATTATTGTGTTGCCTATTTGCTTGGATCTTCTTGGGCCCATCCTCCCCACTTGCAATCACTATCTCTATTTCAAGGAGATTATCACAAGTTAGCCCAAAAAGTCGTGACAGCATGCCAATCCCTCCCCCAAGGGTTAAGCCAACTACGCCAACGCTACTTTCTGTACCAGCAGGTATTGTTACACCTTTTTCCCATAATTCTCTGTATACCTTCCCTAAATTGGCACCAGCCTCGATTTTGGCCGACATGTCTTGGAGATTAATCGTCATATTATTCATGTCACTTATATCAATCACAAGTCCCTTATTTACTAATGAAAAATTTTCATAGCTATGCCGGCCACTGCGAACCCTGAAAGGTTCACTGTTTTCCCTTGCCCATTTTAAGGCATTGACCACATCTTTTGTTCTTTGACAAAATACAATTAAACTCGGATATTTGGAATTATTTAAATTATTATTCGTCCGCGCTTGTTCATAATTCGGATCTTCAGGAGTAACGATTCTACCTGTAAGTTTCGCTTTCTTCACCTCAAACCCCTTCCCCATACCACCTAATTTATGTCATATCCTATGCTAGATATCCTAGGGAAAGAATTTGAAGCCTTAAGCTTTTGTATATCACTTATAAAATACTCATTTCATCATTTGAATCATATGATGCAGTAATGAACTATCATTTAGGAGGTGTTCTATGATTATCCATGTAGTAAGTGCTGGGGAAACGCTTTGGCATATAGCCAATCGTTATGGGGTATCTATGCAATCTATTACCCTGTTAAATGCGTTAGCTACACCAGATCAATTAGCCATCGGACAATCACTTGTTATCCCTTCATCGTATACCACTTATACCGTGAAAGGCGGAGATACCTTATGGTCGATTGCCCAACAATTCGGCGTTCCGCTACAAGCAATCATTGCAGACAATCATCTAACGAACCCTGATATGTTAACACCTGGCACTAAATTAATTATTCCACCAGTCGTTCATATTGTGCAGCCTGGTGAAACTTTATGGCACATAGCTCAAAATTATGATACGACCATCCAAGCAATTATTGCTGCAAATCATATTAACAATCCCAATATGATTTATGTTGGTGCCCAACTAATCATCCCAAGAAAATTACCACTTATCGAAGTAAATGCCTATTCTTACCAGCCATCTGAGGAAGCAATTGATTCCATTAATGCTGTTAGTCATCTACTTACTTATTTTAGTCCTTTTGCTTACAAGATGAAGGAAGACGGTACATTACAGCCTATAAATGATGAAAAAATGATAGCAGCTGCACAGGCTAAAAACATCATTCCTATGCTAACCCTCACTAATTTTACTTCAACAGAAGAAGGCTCTAATTTGGCACATGTTGTCTTGTCCAATGAAGAGTTACGTGTCAAAGTGATGAATAATGTTTTACAGGTGATGCAAGAGAAGGGCTATCAAGTTTTGAATATTGATTTTGAAAATGTTTTGCCTGCTGATCGAGAAAATTACAATGCATTTATCCAATTAGCAGTGGATATGCTACATCCAAAGGGTTATCTCGTATCAACTGCACTGGCACCTAAAACCAGTGCAACACAAGTTGGAACGTTATATGAAGCACATGATTACGAGGCACATGGTCGAATAGCAGATTTTGTAGTTTTGATGACATATGAATGGGGATATCGTTTTGGATCTCCTCAAGCCATTTCTCCTATTAATGAGATGAGAAGAGTTGTTGAATATGCACTTACAGAAATACCTGCGGATAAAATTTTATTAGGCTTTGAGCTCTATGCCCGTGATTGGTTATTACCTCATGTCAAAGGTCAAGAAGCCGAGACATTTAGTCCACAGGAGGCTCTTAATCGAGCCATTAAATATGGTGCCACCATCCAATATGACCAAACAGCGCAATCCCCATTTTATCGTTATGTCGATGAACAAGGAAGAAATCATGAGGTATGGTTTGAGGATGCGAGAAGTGCACAAGCTAAATTTGACATGGTCAAACAATATAATCTTCGAGGAATTAGTTATTGGGCTTTAGGTTTCCCATTCCCACAAAATTGGGTACTTTTAAATGAAAATTTTTCTATAAAAAAACCTTGATTTTTTTATTGTGCACGCAACTAATAAAGATATGCTACATTTCCCGATTTTTTCCCATGATAAAAAGCTCATTTCAGAGCCATATTAAGATATACCAATTTGAAAGGAGCAACTCACATGGGAAGAGACAATAAACAAGGTCAAAGTAACAATAAAGGTTCATTACCTCAAACGCCAAAAAACCAGAAAATCGCCCCTAATAAGGTTAGTGAGGAATTTTCTCAAGAGTTCATGGAGCTGATAAATACAGTAACGCAAAAACAGCACAACAAGAAGCAAAAATAAGGGGGGCTTCAGTTGGATTTTCAACGTGCACATGAAATTGTCGCCTCACCGTTAGAATATGAAGTGAGCTATAATGGCGTTTCCGTTTGGATCGATAAAATCCATGCTGATGAGAAAACAGCGACTGTTCTCCTGCGTCGTTCTTTAGGGGAAAGTTCAGATGTGGATATATCCGAACTTAAGGAAGAATATCTCGTTCACTAGAAAGGAAAGAACCTGCTTCATTTTTACCTAAGCAGGTTCTTTGCATTGCTTTACATACTATAATGTTCTTTATATTGAAGCTGCGTTAAGACTTCATCTACATGGTGGTGCAAATCATGAAAAGTTTCCGAAATTTGCTGAGGTGAAATCGGTCTACTAAATAAATAACCTTGAATATAATCACATCCACCTTCCATTAGAAACGACAGCTGCTCAACCTCTTCGATGCCCTCCGCCACAACCTTCAAGCGTAAATGCTTCGCCATTGAAATAATCATTGACACAAGAGCCTCATCATTTGGATTATGCTGAACATTTCTCACAAAAGTACGGTCAATTTTTAGACAATCAATGGGAAAATCCTTTAAATAGGATAAAGATGAATATCCTGTGCCAAAATCATCGACTGCTATTTGAATACCGAGCGCCTTTAATTCATGCAGTAGCTGTGTCATTTGATCAATATTCATTGTCATACTTTCCGTAATTTCTAATTGCAAATGATGAGCATCCAATTTCGAACGCTGTAATATATCACCCACCATTTCAACTAAATCCTGTTGAAATAATTGTCCAAGTGAAAGATTCACAGCCACTTTGATTGGAGGTAATCCTTGTTCTTCCCATTGTTTCGCTTGCTGACAGGCTGTTTCTAATATCCATTTGCCAAGAGGAATAATGAGACCACATTCTTCTGCAATCGGAATAAATATTTCAGGTGACACAAATCCTCGATTTGGATGTCGCCAGCGCACTAATGCTTCAACTGACTCAATCGCACCACTCCTTAAATTTACCTGTGGTTGATAATCTAAATAAAATTCGTTATTGGCTAACGCATTATGTAAATCTTGCTCTAACAATATACGATCTGCTATTCCTTTAGACATGTATGGCTTATAGAAAAGAAATCTTTGCGGTATTTGTCTAGACTCTCGCATGGCTAATTGAGCATGCATCAATAGCTCTTCACCCGTCCACTTTTCCTCCTGTAAGGCAATTCCCATATTTAAATTGCCATTTAACGAAAATAATTGTACTTGTAAAGGTTTTTTCATGGCACTTTTTAAATTCAAACAAAATTGTAATAGCTCTTCAATTGTCTTTACATGGTTAATATAAATGACAAATTGGCCCTCTTGTAGTTTGGTGGCAAAATAATGCGGTGGTAGGATCGTTTGTATACGTTCTGCCACTAGCTTCATCATTTTATTAGAATGACTGATCCCTATGGAAGAACGAATGGCTGCAAACCGATCAATTTCAATGGCAATAATCGCCTTTTGATGTCCATTTTCATGTAATTTTTCTTTTAATGTTTTAAGTAAAAAGTGCTCATTTGGTAATAGTGTAATATCGTCATGATAGGCTTGGAATTGTAGCTCCCGTTGTGATTGTTCAAGATCCTTCTTTATTTTTAACAGTTGTTGAAATGGTTTTTCAACAGATGTATAATAAATCGCCTTTAGGAAAAAGTAAAACGCTAAAAATTGATAGATAAGGGCGGAGAAATCCCATATCGCATGCGTATCTTGGCTTATAATAAAAAACGTATCACTTACAATGAGCGAGATAGCTGCACTGATGAGCCACATGGAACGCTTTGGCATTTTCTTAAAAAACCTACTAATAATGTTAATCGTTATTAGTTGAAGAACAATAGAAAATAGGTGTACGATATTATCAAGATGATCTATCCATTGCAATGGCAATAATTTTGGTGAGATATATACAAGGAGAATACTTGCTATAACAAAAAGTACAGAACCGCTATAACTAAGAATTCGATGCTTCATTGTTAATTGTTTTTTAGGGTATAAAATAATGAATAAAAAGCCGAGTGATAAGTAAAAACGTATTAATATATGTAAAGTATCCTCCATAAAGGCCCATCTGATGGAATGATTATGGGTAAAAAATAAACTGACTAATTCAAGTAATGCTAATATAAAAAACACATTTCCTATGTATAAAGTTTGATTTGATAGTAAGTGGGAAAAAACTAAATACGATTGTATGGCAATTGCCATCGTAAATACAATAATTAATACTTGTATAATCAATTTTAAATTTGTATAAATTTCACCTTGAAAAACACCATATATTTGATTGCTAAAACTTAATAATGGTATGACCAGCAGTAATGGTAATACCATGTACCAAACCTCTTTTTTATCGATCTGATTAAACCATTTGCCCAACACAAACCCTCCATACTACTATGTAAAAAAATCGCTAGGTATTTTTAACTATCATAATTGAATAATTTATGTAAAATTGTATTTTTCTTTGACTACTTACAAATCATAACACTTTTATCGTAATTTGTATGCATTCAAGTGAAGTATGCTAATATTCATTTTATTACAATATTAGCATACTTTTGATATATTATTGCTTTTTTCTCACTTCAAAATCCTTATTTCTTATCTTCTTAATGATTCTTTGCCTTCTTTTTTTACTGGCTTCTACTGAAAAACCTAGTATATTAGCGATGTCTTGATCACTGAGATTTTCTACATAATATAAGTATAAAATGCTCCTTTCTTCCTGTTTAAACTGGCACATCAAACCTTATAGAAAGTTGGAACTTTGTGGATAGTTATATTCCTCCCGCTCAAACTCATGACGAAGAAAATCAAGGGTTTCATCATCCACTGTTGCTATTTTCTCTACATAGTTTTTTTCCTTTATTAATTCATTTAATAGTTCTCCTTTTATTGTGGAATAAATATAACCAGATAATTGTCCTTTTGTTGGATCTGCCTTTAGCCATGCCTTCCAAACAGCAATAGCCGCTACTTGACGATAATAATCATAATCTTTATAAATTCTCAAACTTGTAAGAATAGAGCTAATCATCGGTTGCACGCTTTCCAAGACTTCCTCAAATGATTGGGTAGTTGTGAGCTTTCGATCGTTACGAATGGTCACTTGTCTCTTCCTATCGACTATGCACAGTCTAATATTCCTAGGTGACATTATCTTAAACCGGTTATTTCTCGAAATCGAATGTTCACTTTTATCATTTGATCGCTTAATATGGTTCAAATTCCTCTCAGTATTCATCATAATTACAGCTTATTTTTGTAAATTTGATATATTTTCTTTGGCATTTCGTACATATTAAAACGATACTTGGACAAATTACTAGTAAGGAGGCGAAATAGATGAATTTTCAAATTAGAGATGCGATTACAGCCAATGTACACGGTCAATCTGCAGCAGAAATTAAAGACATTGTTGAAGATGCCATTAGCCGTGGAGAAGAGCATTTACTGCCAGGACTTGGGGTATTTTTCGAAAAATGGTGGAAGCAATCAAGCTCCACTGAACAGGAAGCATTCGTTCAAAAGTTAGAAAAAGCATTTGCAAACTGATTTTTTATAAGCAATGCATTCCATTTCCAATAAATGCATGATAATGTTTTACTTATCAGAAAATTTGGAGGGATTGGAATGACTGTTGCAGTAGAATTTATTGTCAATCAACTCAAACAGGTATTATTAGAAGAACAAGTGTCAACAAACGAAACGGTACGACAGCTACATGGTAAGGATGAATCCCATCATCCGATGAGCTTACCTGATATCGTTGTTTTTCCCCGTTCCACCGCTGATGTCAGTGCCATCTTAAAAGTCGCGCATGCACAACGTGTTCCAGTTGTACCATTCGGTGTTGGCTCAAGTCTTGAAGGAAATGCAATTCCCATAGCAAATGGTATTTCAATCGATTTCTCTGAAATGAATGCTATTTTAGAAGTTAGACCTGAAGACCTTCTTGTAAAAGTACAGCCAGGCGTCACACGTTCACAATTGAATAAAGAATTAAAAAAGCATGGGCTACAATTTACAGTGGACCCTGGTGCTGATGCCACACTAGGTGGTATGGCAGCTACTAATGCTAGCGGCACTACTGCGGTTCGCTACGGTGTGATGCGCGATCAAGTTCGCGATTTAGAAGTAGTACTGGCAGACGGCTCTGTCATCCATACAGGAAATTTGGCAGCGAAGTCCTCATCTGGCTATCATTTAAACGGTTTATTCGTTGGCTCAGAAGGTACGCTTGGTTGCTTTACAGAGCTTACACTGAAAGTATATGGAATACCTGAATTTGTGACCGCAGGGCGGGCTGTCTTTAATACAGTCGGTGATGCTGTCAGTTCCGTCACAGCATTATTACAAACAGGAATATCAGTTGGTCGGGTGGAATTGGTCGATGAGGCCTCCATTCAGCAAGCCAATATTTATAATGACACTGCCTTTAGCGAAAAGCCGACACTCTTTTTAGAGTTCCATGGAAATGAAGCAGGTATGCATGCAGACATAGCATTTGCTACAGAAATTTTTGAGGACCTTCATTGCCTATCTGTTGAGTTTGAACACGATAATGCTGGACGTAATAAGCTTTGGGAAGCACGCCATTCATTGGCCTATGCTTATATGCATGCTCATCCTGGTAAAAAGCTTATGTCGACAGATGTTTGTGTTCCTATTTCCATGCTTGCAGAAACTATTTTATATGCTAGGGAGCAACTAAATACTGTTGGACTAGCAGGAGGAATTGTCGGGCATGTAGGAGACGGTAACTTCCATGCACTGTTAATGTTAAATCCCGATGATGCGGAGGAGCAGGCAAAAGCCGATCGCTTCAACGAGCACATCGTTCAATATGCACTACTTCGTGGAGGCACATGTACAGGAGAACACGGTGTTGGAATTGGCAAGATGAAATATCAGGCTACTGAACATGGTAGCTCCCTTGCTGTCATGAAAAGTATTAAGATAGCACTTGACCCCCTTAACATCATGAATCCAGGGAAAATTTTCTCCCTCTAGCCATAAGAAACCGCTGATTCCAATAATCAGCGGTTTTTATTTATAAATCATAGCGGAAGCTCTTTACTAATATATCTCCCTTATAAAATTCCTTCGACTCATCTCTTACAAAACCTAATGATAAATAAAGATTAATGGCAGCCTGCATAATATCTCCTGAATGCAAATATAGGGCTTGATCCTGTCTCTTTCTTGCAAAGGAAAAGCTTTCCTGTAATAATTTCTTGGCCACTCCCTGCCCTCTCCCTTTTGGATGGACCCCCAATAAACGCACGATGGTCGATTGAATATTAAGCTCAGGCAGCCCATATGCTTTCTCCGCATCGGTAAATAATTGTAGTCCACCTAAAATCTCATCCCCTCGCTTTGCAACTAGTATCGTTTCGGCGTTTGGATTGCCAACGGATGCTCGAATATCATTTAAATACGAAGCCCAGTTCTCTGGGTCCTTATAATCCTTTTCATATTGCCCATAGCTTTCTACTAGAACCTCAAGATAATTTGCATAATCTTCCTCTTGTAAATGTTCAATAACAATTTCCGCTATTGTCATATATTATCCCCTTTCTACTATAGGCCACTTTTACTATAGGCCGTTACTCTTTTTTCAATACGATGTGAGATCCATTCTGTAATAATTGAAATCCCCCAATAAATGATACCAACCGCAATGAAAGCCTCTAAAAACTTCAAGTTCACAGAAGCAACAATGTTCGCCACTCCTGTCAATTCTTTAATCGACAGAAAAAAGGCTAATGATGTAGCATGTAAAAAACCAATAAAGACATTCGTAAAATTAGGAATGGACTTACCAAATGCTTGGGGTAAAATATAACGTCGCATTGCTTGTGTAAAGGTTAAACCTATTGCATACGCCGCTTCCAATTGCCCTTTCGGTACACTTAAAATACCAGAACGAATAATTTCCGATGCATAAGCACCTGCACTGAATGTTAGTGCAAGTATGACAAAAAATAATATTGGAATGGAGCTGGATTGAAATGATAAGTGGAAAGTATTGGCCACAACATCCACAAGCATGGGTAATCCAAAATAAACAAGCATGATATGCATGATAATAGGTGTGCCTCTGAAAAAGGAAACATAAAAATTTAAGAAGGGTGTCAAAAATTTTATTTGTTTTATCCGCACAAAGACTATAAGTATTCCTATTACAATGCCTAATAAAACAGGTGTAAATGTCATGAATAGAGTTAGCGGTATTACTCTACTAATTTCTCGTAATGCCACTAACACAAATGCAATATCAATGGTCATAGCACTTCCCCCTAATGAGTGGCAACTTCTTTTGGCATATAGCGGTTGAAATAACGTTCATTGAATTTGAATATTTTTTCAAGAATTATGACAATCGCAAAGTAAACGATCGATAATGCCACATATATTTCAAATGCCCGAGTTGTGGACGCGATTAAAGTTTCTCCACGCCCAACCATATCCATTACACCTATGGAAAAAGCGAGTGATGTATCTTTTAACGAACTAATCATTGTGTTCGCTATATTTGGAAAAGCAACGCGGATTGCTTGTGGGAAAACAATTCGTAGAAAAGCCTGAGGACCGCTTAAGCCTACGGAATAGGCTGCCTCCATTTGCCCGCGGTCAACAGTTAATATGGCTGCACGAAATATTTCAGCAAAGGCTGCCGCATTGCTCAAAGTATACGTAATAATGACAAAATACATCGCATCCATTCGAGTAACATCAATATGAATGAGCTTGAGGAGTGCTGGTACACCATAAAATACTAAAAACAACTGCACTAAAATGGGTGTGCCACGAATAAATGAAATATAAATTGTAATAAGTTGCTTTAATCCTGCTACGTTTAGAAGCTTTGGTATAGCTAGCATAATTCCAAGCACCATACCAAAAAGTATGGAGAACACTAGTATTTCAGCTGTTACTGGTAAATACTGAAGCAATGTCGGAAGTACTTTCGCAATAAGTACGAAATCAAAATTATTATCCATACTTCTTTCTTCCTTTCCTGATTGTTAGAAGTCTACTGTGTAATCATCTCCTAACCATTTCTTACTTAGATCGCTAATCACTCCCTCTTTCTTTAGCTCAACAATGGCATCATCTAAACGCTCTTGTAACTTCACTTCATCCTTATTTAATAAGAAATAAACCTTCGAATTTAATAATGCATCCCCAACGACCTTTTGCTGTGCCTCATTGCTTTCGTTATAGTATTTCACCGCAAAGGGTGTCGTAATAATGGCATCAATACGGCCACTTGCCAGTTGATTATTCACATCGACTGAACCTGAAGAATAAACGATATTTGCGCCTAAATGATGGTCCTTATTATATTTTTCAATAAAGACAGCGGAGTTACTTGTTGGCGAAACGCTCACATTCTTTCCTTTCAAATCTTCAATAGATTGAATCTCATTATTCTTTTCATTAACGGTCACCTTTAATGGGAAAACATTATAGGGTTCTTTATTAAATAAAAACTTTTCTTCTCGTTCACTATTAACTTCCATTTGATGGGCAATAAAATCTATTTTTCTTGTTTCTAAACTTAGTAATAAATTTGAAAATTCCATTGTTTTCAATTCGAATTCATATTCAGGTAGCTTTTCGTCGATTGCTCGAACTAGTTCTACATCATAGCCGGTTAAGTTTCCTTTTTCATCTATAAAACAAATATTTGGAAATTGTGTACCTGTACCGACAATAATTTTTTGGACATCTTTCCCACCCTGTGCTGTTTTTTGTTCATTTGAACCTCCGTCCGATTTTTCCGAACTCGCACATGCTGTTAATAGCGTCATCAGTAAAAGTAACAGCAAAAACAATATTTTTTTCATATATTTCCCTCTCCTTTTTCTATATATGTGAGGGTAAGCCCACGGCAAGTGCATTCTTTACATGCTCTAATCCAATTTCTTTTATGGCTCTATAGACACCACTTTCACTCGAGCCAATTTCCACAATCGGCACATAACGAACGCCATATTTTAAGTCAAGAATGTCTCTAAATGTATCATTATTAGTTACATCGACTGTTTTATAGGTCATATGCTGTTCATATAAATACGCTTTTATATCATCACAATAGCTACATCCCTGCTTTGACCAAACAATAATATCTCTTGTCACTGTCATTAATTTTCCTCCTTAGCTTACCGTTACTTGTTGCTGTAGCTTTAAATGAACAGGACTTAAAAGCTCAAAGGAGCGTTGCCGTTCAAATTCCTTTCGTACAGGCGTGTGTAAAATGAATTCATCTATTTCATATTGCACGTGAAAATGATCCAGTAGATTTTTAATTTCTTCTGGCGACCCATAAACGATATCCGCATCATATTGTTTGACCGTATATGCCTCTCCAGATTCCTGCCCAAATTTTTCTGCTAGCTCTACTGATTGTAAAGTCAATGTTCTACCGCTTGCTAAATGGACTTTTATAATTTTTTGCTCTTCAATCAAGCCTTTTGCCTCTTTATTTGTCGGTGCTGCAACGGCTGCAATCGAGACAGCAAAGTGACCATTTGGATGATGTTCACGATAAATGCTAGACGACTGTGCCAATAATTCATTGTCGCTATTAATAAATCGGGCAAAGACAAATGCAATACCAAGTTTCCCTGCAAGTTCTGCACTTTGCGGACTTGCCCCTAATAAGAATAGAGACGGCTTTACTTTCGGAATGGGTGTTGCTTGCACGCCATGGAGATTATGATTCGTAGGTACGTTTTGTTCAATTAATTGCTGTAAAAATGTTAGTCTTTCCTCAAAGTCCTCTCCTTGATTGAGCGTGCCATATTGTAAAGCTTTTGTAGAAAGCGGTAAACCACCTGGTGCCTTCCCAATGCCTAAATCAACGCGCCCCGGCTCTAATGATGCAAGAACATGAAAATTTTCAGCTACTTTGTATGGACTGTAATGCTGAAGCATGACTCCACCAGACCCAATGCGAATAGACGCGGTTTTTGCAAGTAAATAGGACACTAATACTTCTGGAGATGACCCTGCCAGTGCATCCGTATGATGATGCTCCGAAACCCAAAAACGAGAGTAGCCTAACTGTTCTGCTTTCTGTGCCAATGCGACCGTTTTTTGTAAGGTTTGCTCATTGGTAGCTCCATCAATAATTGGACTTTGATCTAATATGCCTAATGTATAACTCATACACAGCCTCCTTAATTTCACTTATTCAAATAAATTTACTAGGTTTTTAGACAGACGTTTGATATACCGGCTTTCTTTAAATGGTAAACCTAAATTCCCACGTAATGTATCTGCTTCATAGTCTTCTCGATAAAGTCCTCTAGCTTGTAAAATCGGTACTACTTTATCAACAAAATCCTCTAAGGCACCTGGTACCGTTACACCAATTATGAAGCCATCTGCTGCCTCCTGCTCAAACCATTCCTGTACAAGATCTGCCACCTGCTCTGCCGTTCCAAAAAATGCTGTTTTAGGAGTTGCCTCTCGTAAAGCAACCTGACGTAATGTAAGTCCCTCCTGCTTAGCATAGCGTTTAATATAATCAGTCGTACTTCTAAAGCTATTGGCTCCAATATCACCTAGCTCAGGAAACAGTGCGTCCACATCATATTGTGTAAAATCATGATGATCAAAATAACGTCCAAGATAAGCCAAAGCACGGTCAATGGAAACTAATTCAACAATTTCCTGGTATTTTGCCTCTGCTTCCTCCACTGTATCGCCAATGATTGGGGAAATACCGGGAAAAATCTTTACCTCATCTGGATTTCGCTCAAATGCTGCAATCTCTGCTTTTACTCTTTTATAAAATTTTTGAGATTCTTCAATAGATGCTCCATGTGTAAAAATGGCATCTGCATCCTTGGCAGCCAACCGAATCCCAGCATCAGATGCCCCAGCCTGGAATATAACTGGCTGACCTTGCTTTGTTCGTCCAATATTAAGTGGACCTTGGACTGAAAAATACTGCCCTTTATGATGTAGCGTGTGCAATTTTTCTGGATCAAAAAATTGGTCGTTTTCGATATCTGCAATAAAGGCATCATCTTCCCAGGAATCCCATAAACCTTTGACAACCTCTAAATATTCTTCAGCGATTTGATAGCGTTCTGCATGACTAGGATGTTGTTCAATCGTTTTATTGTAGTTCAAAGCTGTACTTTCTAAAGGAGTAGTGACAACATTCCAGCCTGCACGCCCTGCACTAATATGATCTAAAGAAGCAAACTGGCGTGCCACTGTGAATGGTTCGCTATAGGAAGTCGATACCGTTCCAACTAACCCAATATTGTTAGTTGCTACAGCCAATGCTGATAATATCGTAATAGGCTCAAAACGATTTAAAAAATGAGGAATCGATTTTTCATTAATAAATAAGCCATCCGCAATAAAAGCAACGTCAAATTTCCCTTCCTCTGCCTTTTGTGCCTGTTGAATATAAAAAGGTAGGTTGACACTTTGATTGCTCGCTACCTTGGGATGACGCCAACTTGAAATATTACCACCTACCCCGTGAATAATTGCTCCAAAACGAATTTTGTCTTGTCTAGCCATATCCATTCCTCCTCATTTTTATTTTTTACTAAACATAGTGGTTAAGTATGTTTTTGTGTTAAAAAAATATTTATTTACGATTACTCATAAATAAATTTGGATTGAGAATGATATTACAGTTCATTCAGACAATTTGCAATAGCTTCAGTAATAGAAAAAATTTAGCGTTTATATAAAAAATTTTATCACTTCACCATTTGTACCCTTTCAAAATCCTTCGCTGTCTGGCAAATTGTCTCCCAAAAAGCTGAAGTCAATGTATCTTTATTTTTATAAGTTAGGAAGATATGTTGATTTATATCCAGTAAATGCTTAATATCTACTTCAATAAATTCGCCGCTTTCAAGTTCATTTTTGACACAAAGCTGTGGTAAAAAGCTAATGTATTTTTTTGTGCGAATGAAAGCCTTAGCGACCTCTAAATGGTCGGTTCGAACCTCTATATTGGCTGCTACACCCTCTACCTCGAACATTTTATGCACATAGTTCCAATCAAACGCTCCACACTCAAAAAACACCATTTCCTGTTGTGCCAATTCTTTCGCTTCGATGCATTCATATTGTGGTAATGGATGTTCACAATGCTTCACAAGCTTCACCGCATTATTTAATAATAACTCGTTGAATATCCCCTCTCTGTGCACATACTGAATAAAAGCTACATGAATTTGGTGACTCTCTAATTTCTCTAATAGAGTAGCTGTTGAACCTGTCACCAATTGAAAACGCAAATTAGGAAACCGTTCTTTCCATTTAGGCAACGCATACGCTAAAAAATATTGGGCTGTAACGCCATTTGCACCAATACATACATCATCTGTTTCCTGTGTCTTTTCCAATTGCTTCTTTCCTTGCTGAAATGTTTGTACGATTTGAGTCGCAAAAGGTAAAAAATCTTTACCTTTATCTGATAAGGTTACACTTCGTCCCTCTCGATAAAATAACTCAACCCCTAGCTCCCGCTCCAATGATTTGATGCGTGCAGTCACAGTCGGTTGAGAAAGAAACAAGACGTTGGCTGCCTTATGCGTACTCTTATAATGGACAACATATAAAAAAGCCTCGATATGATCTATATTCATGTGAATTCCATCCCTTCACTCCTTATTTACTCTATTATATAAAGAATTCTTTATATTCTCTATAATTTATAGGAAAACTTAGTTTTTAGTCCTATATCCCTCGATACAATAGAAAAAAGTAACCCAGCGTCTCCCAGGTTACTTAACTATGTAGCGATGTAGCCATCCATCTTGACAACAAGCATCGCGCGTGGTGAACATCCCTCTGTCTGTCAGCCACTTGTATGTTATTCACATAGACACCCTCTGTTGCCCATGTAAACTCTATTTATTGTACTTCTCGCCCCGAAAAGTAATGGTCACATTTTACGCTAGAATCGATGCAAGAACTGCTTTCTGTGCATGAAGTCGGTTCTCAGCTTGCTCAAAAATATAAGAATGAGGGCCATCAATAACTGATGTTGCCACTTCTTCCTCACGATGTGCTGGCAAGCAGTGCAGGAACATGTAGTTCGGTTTTGCATACGCTACAAGCTCATCATTAATTTGGTAATCTGCAAAATCTTGCAAACGTTTTGCTGCTTCTTCCTCTTGGCCCATTGATGTCCAAACATCTGCATAAACAACATCTGCATTTAATACTGCCTCCACAGGGTCATGTGTCACCAGAATTGTGCTGCCATTTGCCGCAGCGATTGCTTGTGCCTTAGCGATAACTTCCGCATCACACTCATAGCCCACTGGTGTCGCCACAGCTACATTCATCCCTACATGTGCTGAAGCAACTATTAAAGAATGCGCTACATTGTTGCCATCTCCCACATAGGCTATTTTAAGCCCCTTTAAATAACCTTTGTTCTCTGCAATTGTTTCTAGATCTGCTAAAGCTTGGCATGGATGATAAATATCTGTTAATCCATTGATAACAGGAATAGCTGCATGCTCTGCTAGTTCCTTCACCATTGCATGGGAATTTGCTCGAATCATAATGCCATCTAAATAGCCTGATAAGACATGTGCTGTATCGTAAATGGATTCACCACGACCTATTTGTAAATCACGCGCATGCATAAACATACTTTTTCCGCCTAGCTGATTCATACCTACTTCAAATGAAATACGAGTACGCGTTGAATGTTTTTCAAAAATCATACCAAGTGTTTTGCCTTCTAATAATCTTGGGCATTTCCCGTCTTTGGTAATCATTTTAAGCTGTGTTGCTAATTCAATAAGTTCTTCAACTTCTTGACTTGTATAGTTTAGCAAAGTTAATAGGTCTTTTCCCTTTAAACTAGAAACTAACTTTAGCTGTACTTCTTCGAGTAATTTCATGGCCTTCGCTCCTTGTATCATTGCTGTTGAAATCAGTATAACATGCATAAATATAAAATCAACTGAATTTTTATAATTTTATTGAAGAAATATTAAATGTGACTAAAATTCGTCAACTTGAATATTTATGCATATCGACAATTTTTTCTATTGAATTCTTTGTAGAGATTCACTTGAGAAAGAGCGTTAAGAATAAAGAAAGAAAAGGGAAAGCCGTTATGAAAAGAATTTGAAAACGTTAAAAACCTCCTAACAATAATTTGTTAGGAGGTAAAATTTCTTTATACATGTTATTACCTGTCTATATTGCTACTTACTCGATACTACCTGATGGGTATAATGTAGTTCCTCCAATGGAGACTTTGATTTCATTAGACATTGGGACATTATATTCATCAATAACCGTTCTCCACCATTCCCATGCAAGACCTGTACATTCTCTTGCATAAATTCTTATATTTTTTGAATTAGCCGGAAGCGGTATGACTGTAGAGAAATGAGCGGTTTTGTCCTTCCAATTGCCATCCCAAGCTTTATGGGTTAATACTTCATTTCCATTTTCATCGTACGAGAATTCGTCCCAAGCTACTTCAAATTGAGCAACGTATGCACCATAATGATCGAGGATGATCTTTCCTTTAGAATATTCCGTAGCTGTCGTCTCGATATAATCTGTATTATTATGAACAGCAGCAATTGAATGATCCTTTAAGAAAACGCTTGTATAGGAGATCGGATAAGCTGGATTTTTAAGACTAAATTCTCCATTATCTTTAATTACTTCTCGAATATCATTAAAGTCCTTTGAAACAATTTGATTATGCTTTTGTGAATCTCCGCCTAATACTACAGCCGTAAAGGAACTTTCCTCAAAAATATCCTTGTATTGTGCACTAGTTTCTACATTCGTATTAGCATTCTTCAGTAATGCTTTAAAAGCAGCTTGTACATCCTTACTCTTTGAGCTTGTTTCTAATTTCACATAAATTGTTCTCCCATAGGCTACATTCGACACCATAACAGGAGGGGCATCATTGCTTACTCCTTTACGAGTTAACTCTGCAAAATTAACGCTATCATCGAAAAGATCTGATGGATTGTTAGGCAATTCAGCACTTACGGTATAAAAAATTTGTTTGTATGCCGCAACCATCACTTTTTTCTCTCCATTCGCAATCGCATTAAAGTCAATTCCCAGTGAATTGTCGAGAACTTGGGCGTTTACATTCAAAGCGCTTGCTATTTGAGATTTGCTATAAACCATAGATTCTGAATATTGTAGTCTTGCAGGCAAAGTATGTGTTGTGGAATACTTCTCACTCCAAGTAGACACTAACTCATCCACTGCACCAGATACATTTCCATATGTCGGATTATCCACAGTTAAAGTATTTTCCCTTTTCATGCCAGGTAAATCAATGCTAATATTTAGTGGTTTTCTTTTAGCCACCAATAAGCTAGGTTGATTGTCTACAAAAGCTTGGTTGGCAAGTTGTAATGCTCCTGGATATGTACGATTCGCCATAGAATCAATAATTGATATATCCACTGGAGAAGTTGTTAGTGATTTCTTGTTACGCTCCACCACTATAAATTTATCATTTGAGCTAACACCTTCTTTAGGAACAAAGCTATCCACCCTGTCACCATTCACTGCTAATATTTCCCTGTTGTTGTAATTCAAGTTTGCTATACCCATATCAATATCACTAGAACTATTCGTATCAAGTGTTTCAGCAAATGAAATACTTGGATAAGTTAGAAGGCATAAACTAATAGATAAACCTAATAAAAACTTGATTGTTTTTTGAATTCCCAAATTAATCCACTCCTTTTATAGGAAATTATACCATATAAAAATAATTTTTAAATATAGTATTTTCGTTTCATTTTCATCGTGCTCATAACATGTACTTATGATTAATATTCATAACTATTATGTTAAATCGTTGCGATTCCTTTTTTAACCAACAAAAAAGCCTCCTAACATTTAGTTAGAAGGCAAACCACATGTAATTCTATTTAGTTTTTTCCATTCAATTAATCGAATGTAATTTTATTGACTGCATCACGGTCTAATTTTTTAATGACTTCCACCATTAATTTAACGGCATTATCATAATCATCACGATGTAGGATACCTGCATGTGAATGGATGTAGCGTGTTGCAATACCGATGGATAGTGCTGGTACGCCATTTGCAGTTACGTGGATAGAGCCTGCATCTGTACCACCGCCAGCCATTGCTTCAAATTGGTATGGAATATTGTTCTCGTCTGCTACGTCTAATACGAATTCACGTAAGCCACGGTGTGACACCATAGATGCATCATAGACAACGATTTGAGGGCCCGCACCCATTTTACTAGTTGATTCTTTAGCTGTTACTCCTGGAGTATCTCCCGCTACACCTACATCAACTGCAAATCCAATATCCGGTTGGATTTTATGTGTTGCCGTTTTAGCTCCACGAAGTCCAACTTCTTCTTGCACATTTCCTACTGAATAAAGAATATTAGGATGTTTTTCATTTTGTAAAGCTTTCATTACATCAATAGCAATGGCACAACCAATGCGATTATCCCAAGCTTTTGCTAATAGATATTTTTCATTTTTCATCACATTAAATTCGAAATATGGTGTTACCATATCACCAGGACGTACGCCCCACTCAAGCACTTCATCTTTAGAAGCGGCACCAATATCAATAAACATATCTTTAATGTCTACTACTTTATTGCGCACATCAGCAGGTAAAATATGAGGTGGTTTTGAACCGATAACCCCAATTACTTCATCGCCTTTACGTGTCGTAATCGTAACGCGCTGTGCCAACATAACTTGGCTCCACCAGCCACCAACTGTTTGGAATTTGATAAAGCCTTTGTCATCAATTTGTGTAACCATGAAGCCTACTTCATCTAAATGTCCTGCCACGACGATTTTAGGACCGTTTTCATCGCCTACTTTTTTAGCAATTACACTACCTAAGTTATCTGTTTCTACAGTATCTGCATAGGGTGCAATATATTTTTTCATGACCTCACGCGGTGCACGTTCATTGCCTGCAATACCATTTGCATCTGTTAAATCTTTAAACATTTGTAATGTTGGATCTAGTTGTGTCATCCTTTTGCCTCCTACGTCTTGTATCTATTTTATTATACTTCGTTTACCGAAATATTCCTAGCTTAATCGTCTGAAAATTGGTGTATTTCTTAATTATTTAATATCCTGTCCGTTGACGATTATAATTTTCTTCGTTTTTTTCAATATACGCACGAACTACATCTTCGAAGGTAAAACCAAGATTGTACGCAAGTAAACCATAGCATTGCCAAATTGCTAGATATCGATCCTCTGTCGGTTGTTGGATAAATGCTAAAATAGCACCTTGTGTCTCTAAAAATATTGCTGTTAAATGTCTCTGTTCTTCTATCACTGGCCATTTTTCGATTGTTGTATAGTTCCTTAATAAGCCCAAGGAAAGGATAAAATGAATAGAATCTACATATTCTTCTAAAATGACTTCTCGTGCTGAAGGCCCTTTTGTGCTCCAAAATTTAAAGCAGCGCGTTTCATTGGCTAGCTCAGCTAGCTCTACCATTAATGCTAGTCCTTTTTCTTGAAATACATCCTGCTGAATATTTTGAGTTTGCTCAATAAAATCATCCAGCTCTTTTTGCATCATAAACAATTGTTGTATATTCATTTTTTTCTCCTAAATTTCTAAAAAATATTTAAATAAAAGTGAAACTATTTGACCTCCCTAATCGTATAGGAAAGAATAACCTTTCTTCAAGGGGGAAATTTAAACATGTTGCCGTTACTAATTCGACTTGCTGTAATTGCGCTTATTATTTATGTATTTTATAAAGCGATTCGTTATATAACTGATCCTAAACGCAAACTTGATGAAGCCTATGAAAAAGGCCAATACTACTTTTATGATGACGTTAAAAATGTCCGGAAAAATTTCTTTATTTCCTATAAGGGTGCTCTTTTTGAAGGTGAAAAATATTTAGGTACAACTGAGGATGCTTTCGAGGTTGTCACTATTTTTGTTGGCGCACGTGATACCGCAACTTTGCAGGGCTTTACAAAAGGCGACTTTGAATATTTACAGCAAGAAATTCTATTGAATTATCCAAGTGCAAAAATCAATTGGAAGCAGCCCATTGAACAGCTTATGCGTAACACATCCTCTTGATGAGGATGTGTTTTAAAATGTTTTCATTTATAACCAAAGCTGTACGATAATAAAAATTTGGATGGCTGCAAGTAGAGGAAATCCAAATGCAAAACTATTATGGCGTGTTTTATGACGGAATAAATACATGCCAAGCACCCCGCCCACTGCTCCTCCTACGATGGCTAGTGTAAACAAAGTACGCTCTGCAATACGCCATTCATGCTTTTTAGCACGCGATTTGTCCATACCCATTAAAATAAGTAACACAATCGATATAATACTCATATAAGCTAATAATGCTTGTCCCATTCTCTACTCCTTTATTAACAAACGTATATTATTAATCTAACACAAAAAAGACTGATGGAAAAATCCATCAGTCTTTTTTACACCTGTCGCATCCGCTTTCGGTGAAGAAACAATATTTAACTGAGTCAAATATTATTTAGCTACAGCTTTTTTAGCAGCGTCTGCTAATTGAGTGAATGCAGCAGCATCAGTTACAGCAAGGTCAGCTAACATTTTACGGTTAACTTCGATACCAGCAACTTTTAAACCGTGCATTAAACGGCTGTAAGAAAGACCGTTCATACGAGCAGCTGCGTTAATACGAGTGATCCATAATTTACGGAAATCACGTTTTTTCTGACGACGGTCACGGTATGCATATTGACCTGACTTCATTACTGCTTGGTTAGCAACTTTATATAATGTATGTTTTGAACCGTAGTAACCTTTAGCTAATTTTAATACTTTTTTACGACGTTTGCGCGTCACTGTTCCGCCTTTTACGCGTGGCATATGAATTACCTCCTGCTTTTCATTAAAAAATGAATGTTAGTATTTTTGTAGTCAATTATTTCATGTAAACAAGTAGAGATTTGATGCGTTTGAAGTCACCAGATGAAACGATGTTTGCTTTACGTAGGTGACGTTTTTGTTTCGTAGATTTGTTTGCGAATAAGTGGCTTCCATAAGCACGGTCATATTTTAATTTACCTGAACCCGTTTTTTTGAAACGTTTCGCAGCTCCACGGTGAGTTTTCATTTTTGGCATGTCGAATTCCTCCTAAACTGTTCGTCTAATATTATTTCTCGTTCTTTGGTTGAAGAACTAAGAACATGCTTCGGCCTTCCATCTTCGGTTTTTGTTCTACCGTTGATACTTCAGCACAAGCTTCAGCAAAACGATCTAACACACGTTGACCAATATCTTTGTGTGTAATCGCACGACCTTTGAAACGTAGGCTACATTTTACTTTATCGCCTTTTTCAAGGAATTTAATCGCATTACGTAGCTTCGTTTGGAAATCATGTTCATCGATTGATGGGCTCAGACGAACCTCTTTCATTACGATGACCTTTTGATTTTTACGAATTTCACGGTCTTTCTTTTGCTGTTCAAACTTAAATTTACCATAGTCCATGATACGAGCGACTGGCGGCTTGGCTTGAGGGGCCACAAGGACAAGATCCAAGTTTACACGAGTGGCGATTTCTAGCGCTTCATTACGTGTCTTTACACCAAGCTGGTCACCATTGTGATCGATTAATCGAAGTTCACGTGCGCGAATGCCTTCGTTTACATACATGTCTTTGCTAATAGTAATCCACCTCCAAGTAGTTGTCGCGAATACATGGTTTGGGCAAAGCCTTGCCCGGTTGAACGGTACATCCTCTTGTCATGTCCATAAAAAAAGGACGGACATTTTGAAGATGTCCGCCCGCTATATGTGCATGCGCAAGTTTACGCAAAACAATTCAACGTGTCATACCTGTTCACAGCCTTTAAAGCGTTGTATCAGGTGAGAAGCGGGCAGCCTCTACTTCAACCACAAACTTTGTATTCATTAACCTTAATTATATTAGCATGTATATGATAAGCTGTCAAACACTAATTTTCTTATCATACCTAGATTGACCTAATCTTAAATAATTTATACAACAGCAAGATTCATTTTATACAAAAAACCTCACTTATGCAAGTGAGATTTTTTAGGAAAGATTATTTTGTAATTTCCGCTTTTATAGCTGCTAGGAAATTCTCAAAGCTAATTGTTTCGGAATCTTTAGAGCCATAACGGCGAACATTTACACCATTAGCTTCAACTTCTTTATCACCAATGACAAGCATATACGGAATCTTTTTCATTTGTGCTTCACGGATTTTATAGCCTAATTTTTCTTCACGATCATCCATTTCCACACGTAAGCCCGCTGCCGTTAATTGCTCTTCAATTTGTTTTGCATAATCGAAGTGAGCTTCATTCGATACTGGAATGACCTCTACTTGCACTGGAGCTAACCAAGTTGGGAATGCACCTTTATACTCTTCAATTAAGAAGGCAACGAAACGTTCCATTGTTGAGACAACGCCGCGGTGAATTACGACTGGACGATGTGGTTTGCCATCTTCTCCAACGTAACTTAAATCGAAACGTTCTGGTAATAAGAAGTCTAGCTGAACAGTTGATAAAGTTTCTTCTTTACCAATCGCTGTTTTTACTTGCACATCCAGTTTAGGGCCATAGAATGCTGCTTCACCTTCTGCCTCGAAGTAATCTAAGCCAAGCTCATCCATTGCTTCTTTTAACATGCTTTGTGCTTTTTCCCACATAGCATCATCATTGAAGTATTTTTCAGTATCTGCAGGGTCGCGATACGATAAACGGAATGAATAATCATTTAAATCGAAATCTTTATACACCTCTAAGATTAACTGCACTACTTTTTGGAACTCTGCTTTAATTTGGTCTGGGCGAACAAAGATATGTGCATCGTTTAAAGTCATTCCACGTACACGCTGTAGGCCAGAAACTGCTCCTGACATTTCATAGCGGTGCATTGTACCAAGCTCTGCAATGCGTAATGGTAAACTACGGTAAGAATGCATGCTATTTTTGTAAACCATCATATGGTGAGGACAGTTCATTGGACGCATAATTAATGTCTCGTTGTCCATTTCCATTGGTGGGAAAATAGAATCTTGGTAATGATCCCAGTGACCTGAAGTTTGGTAAAGCTCTTTTGAACCTAATACAGGTGTATAAACATGCTTATACCCAAGAGATAATTCTTTATCGACGATATAACGCTCAATAACACGACGAATTGTTGCACCATTTGGTAACCAAAGTGGTAAACCTTGGCCGACTTTTTGAGAAGTTGTAAATAGCTCTAATTCCTTCCCGATTTTACGGTGATCACGTTCTTTTGCTTCTTCTAGCATTTGTAGGTGATGTTTTAATTCTTCTTTTTTGAAGAAAGCCGTACCATAAATACGTTGGAGCATTTTGTTATCAGAGTTTCCTCTCCAATAGGCACCTGCTAATGATAACAGCTTGAATTCGCGAAGTTTACCAGTAGATGGTACGTGAATACCACGGCAAAGATCGAAAAATTCCCCTTGATAATAAATGGACACTTGCTCATCTGCAGGGATTGCTTCTAGTAATTCTAGTTTATATTCATCGCCAATTTCTTCATACATCGTTTGTGCTTCCGCACGACTTACATTTTTACGTTCTACCTCTAGATTTTCAGCAATAATTTTTTTCATTTCCTTTTCAATTGCTGGTAGATCTTCGGCAGTGATTGGTGTAGGAGAATCAATATCGTAGTAGAACCCACCATCGATAACAGGTCCAATACCAAGTTTTACATCAGGGAATAAACGTTTAATTGCCTGTGCAGTTAAGTGGGCTGTTGAGTGACGTAAAATTTCAAGTGCTTCTGCATCATCTTGTGTGATAATGGCAATGGCAGCATCTTCTTCGATAGGTGTTTTTAAATCTACTAATACACCATTAATTTTACCTGCGTAAGCTTTTTTTCGTAAGCCAGGGCTGATTGATAAGGCTACGTCATCTGTTGATGTACCTTTTACAAATTCCTTTACAGCGCCATCTGGGAAAGTTAATTTAATCATTTCTGACATATTCGTTGCACTCCTTTGTTATGGTTGAATACATAATGATTGATGAAATGTTGACTAATAAATCAAGTGATACGGCTGCTTCTATGAGCGCTCTTCCCCTCGAATTGGGCGAGGTCTCTCCACAAAATAAAAAAAGCCCCGTCCCTCACGAAAGGGACGAAGCGTATGCTCGTGGTTCCACCCTTCTTCCTTCCGACTTATTAAGTCAGACGAAGCTCAAGGCTAGCTAACGGGCTAGGGACCGGCGAAAGATTATCCCTTTCGCTGCTCAGTAGGTAGTAAATGATGCGTTCATACTAGGAAGCTTTCAGCCGTTGACTTCCCTCTCTAGAAGCTGATACACAAAATTCATGTCCTCATCAATGCATATTGATATTTAGTATATGAGTCAGTATACGCTCGATTGTCGAAAAATGCAACTACCAATGTTACATCCTACGGTTATTGCCACGCATTTCAATTGGCTCTGTTAAGGCTTTAATACGCTCCATTATACGGCCCGCCTTGACAACCTCAATATCACCTTTTTGCGATTGGGCTAAATGGTGCTCTAATTCTCCATAATTAAAATTAGATGTAATAAACGTTGGCAATTGCTCAGCCATTCGATAATGGAAAATAGTTCCTAAAATTTCATCCCTTGTCCATGCGGTCATTGTTTCTGCCCCTAAATCATCGAGCATTAAAACAGGAGCCTTTTTAATATAATCTATTTTTTCATTCAATGTATTATCGCCAATAGCATTTTTCATTTCCCGTAAAAATTCTGGCACGAAAACAACAACTGAACGTATTTTAGTAGACGCTAATTCATTGGCAAGTGCACCAAGTACAAAAGACTTCCCTACGCCGAATTTACCGTATAAGTAAAAACCTTTTGAAGGTAAATGACCTGATTCTTTTGTCGCTTTAACAAATTGCGCTGCTTTTTGGGCAATCATCACTCGAGACTCATCATCAATACTTAAATCGTGAATCGTTGCTTGAAGCACATCTTTCGGCATATGCATACTAGCAATCATATTCGCGACATCCCGACGCTCTTCTTCTCTAATTTTTTGCTCACAGCGTACATAATCCATTTCAACTGTATTCCGAACTACCCTTAAAGTAGGAAGGAAGCCTTTTAAATAGTTTGTACAATGTTCTGTGTTATCACAACCACAGCATTCCGTAGATTGACTAATAAATTCATGGAGCTTAGGTAAATTTCGTTCGATATTATCGTAGCTTAATTCATCTGCATGACGTGCTAGAAATTCTTGTACGCGTGGATTTTCTAAAATTTCACGTCGCATGGCTTCATAGCGTTCTTGAAACGAGGGTACATTAATAGCTCGTTTTAATGGTCCATTTATAGGTTCGATTGTTGCTCACCTTCTTTACTATTCACTTTTCCCCAGCATCTCTAATATTTTTTGACGTTCTTTTTCAAAATCTATCGTGCTAGAAGTACTTTCCTCTTGTTTCTCATCACGTTTATAAAACCACTCGGGGACTTTTTCTTCTCGTTGATGTCCTGAACGTCCCTTAGCTCGCTGGCTTGTTTTAGTGGATGTTTGAGGTTTGTTTTTCCAAGTTGTATATTTATCATGCTCTTGGCGTGCAAGTTCCATTGCTTCTTTAGCAGTTTGGATATTTTTACGCACCCAATGATCCGCAATTGTTTCCACATATTTTTTAGGTAACTTCATATCCGTTGTTAACATAACATACTCAAGTAACGCATTGACTACCCCAATCGGCATGCCATGCTGCACAATTAAACTTTCTGCAAGTTGCACAGATGTTTGCAAAGGTTCTTTCCCATTATTAATGTCACGCAATACTTGAATAGGAGCCGTAGTCTCTAAATAGTGTTGTAACTCCTGATCCTTCGATTTTTGTCCGGTTTCTTCCACTGGCAACGGCTCGCTAACTCTCGCTATTTTGGGGGGCTCTTTTGACATTGTTAACTTGTAGAAATCAGCAGCTGCCTTGCGTAAGCGCTCCTGTGAAATCCCTAAATCATCGTCTAAAGCAAGAATCACTACTTTTTGCATATCAAGCGCTGTTAAATGATATAAAAATGCCAGCTTAGCAATAGCCTCACGAACTTCTAATGTCAGTAAATTGGATGGCACCAATTGCTCAGATAAACCTGCTTTCAACAGATCGAAGTCAAATTGCTCCAAATAAAAAGGATACACCCTTTGTTGTTTATCCTTACGATTCGTATCCACTTGTAAATCTGATGGAATATTGGAATGAACGGGCTTATAGACATCTATAAAGGCACGAGATACATCTTTAAAATCCGCGTCCCTCACAGGGGATATAAAACGTTGCCGTAAATTACGATATGCCTGCTCTCCAATTTTGCTAAATAAAAACATCGATAACAACGGGTCTTTCATAAAGCTTTCCGCATCTAATGGGCGCTGCAGCTCATATAAAAAACTTCGCTCACCAGCATTTTCTTTTTTCCATGTACGTAGTAAACCAATCGCTTCAAGGGCTATACGCGCCTCAAACACTTTACCAATAGGCAGCCCGAGCACATTCATTAAATAATAATGTGTCATTTGCGGCTTTGGTATCTGCTCTGCTTCTGCCCATAAAGTTAAATAAAGGCTTATAGGGTCTGAGCCCGTTAACGGTTGATAGAATAATGTTACTAATTGACGCTCTTGAGTAGAAAATGCATGAGGTAGACGAATGTCAAAAGGATCGCCAGGCTGCAATTCCTTAAATAAATGAATCAACGTCATTCATCCTCTCTATTTTCTATGATTTCTGCTCCGTTTGACGTTGAATAATATCTTTAATCTCCTCGATAAAGACATTGATATCCTTAAACTGTCGGTAGACCGATGCAAAACGGACATACGCCACCTCATCAATTTTGGCTAAGCGATCCATTACCAATTCACCGACATCTTCTGAGCGTACTTCTGAATTTCCTATACGACGAAGATCTTTTTCAATTGATAGGACAAGCTGCTCCAGTATATCAAGCGCAACTGGGCGTTTCTCACAGGCACGAATAAGTCCACGAAGTACCTTTTCACGGCTAAATTCCTCTCGTGAACCTTCTTTTTTCACTACAACTAATGGGGTCTCTTCAATTTTTTCAAACGTTGTAAAACGGAAGCCACATGACTCACATTCACGACGTCTACGAATTTCTTTATTATCATCTACTGGCCTCGAATCCACAACACGCGTTCCGTTAAATTGGCAAGATGGACATCTCATATAATTACTCTCCTGGTTTACAACAATTTAATATTTCTATTATAACAAATTTCCTACATATAAGAAAAGTGCATTCACGTAGTGAGCTCATGATAAACCTAAAGCACCTAAAGTACAAGGAAAGTTTTTTAAAAAAAGCACATTGAAACCAGTTAGATTTCAATGTGCTCAAAATGAAAATATTATGCGTTTACCGTTTCTAATGCATTAGCCACTTTTTTCACTAGGTCAACAACGCGTGCAGAGTAACCCCACTCATTGTCATACCAAGCAAGTACTTTCACTTTACGGTTACCTAATACCATTGTGGAAAGTCCATCAACTGTTGATGAGTAAGTCGTTGTGTTGTAATCAGAAGATACTAGTGGTTCAACTGAGAAATTTAAAATGCCTTTCATTGGACCTTCTGTTACAGCTTTTACGAATGCTGCATTAACAGCGTCCACTGTTACATCTGTATTTAAATCTACTACAAGGTCAACCAAAGAAACATTGGGTGTTGGAACTCGAAGTGCCATACCATGAATTTTACCTTCTAACTCAGGTAAAACTAATTTTAATGCTTTGGCAGCGCCTGTAGATGTAGGAATAATTGATTGTGCACACCCACGTGCACGACGTAAATCTTTATGTGGATTATCTAAGTTCTTTTGATCGTTTGTATAAGCATGAACAGTTGTCATTAAACCATTATCAATACCAAATGTATCATTTAACACTTTCGCTACTGGTGCTAAGCAGTTTGTTGTACAAGAAGCGTTTGAAATTACATCATGTTTAGCAATATCAAGTTTGTCATCATTCACACCTAAAACAATTGTTACATCTTCGTTTTTACCAGGTGCTGTTAAGATAACTTTTTTCGCGCCAGCTTCTAAGTGCATTGCTGCTTTATCACGTTCATTAAATTTACCTGTAGCTTCGATAACGATATCAACACCCATTGTAGTCCAAGGTAATTTTAATGGATCGCGTTCTCTAATAATTTGAACACGTTTGCCATTTACAACTAAAGCATCGCCTGCTGGTTCTACTGTACCTTCAAATGTTCCGTGATTTGTGTCATACTTAATCAAATGTGCTAACGTTTCTGCTGGATAGCTAGCGTTAATAGCAACAATATTTAAATTTTCTTGTACGATCGCTTGGCGGAAAACCATACGTCCGATACGTCCGAAACCATTAATAGCAATTGATACTGTCATTTAAAAATCCTCCTGTGAGTACATACTCAGATTAATTATATACTTTATGGTGATTAGTATAACACAATTTTAAAAAAGATGAACATTAAATAGTCATATTATAAAAGTTCTTATTTTCTGAAAAATTATCTTTTATTATGGCATTTGCCCATAAAAAAATGTGTAGCAAGATTTACTTGCTACACATTTTCAGCTTGAAACACTTTAAATTACATCCCAGAAAGCTAGAATTTTCTTTAATTGTTCCTCTGTATTTTCCAGATTTTCATTATTATAAATGACCGCATGAGCTCCCTTTTCTTTGACAGACATAGGCAACTGTGAGTGCATGCGTGCTAAGGCATCCTCTTTTGATAATTGATTGCGTTCCATTAAGCGTCGAAGCTGAACCTCTTCACTTACCGACACTACAATGATACGCTCTACAAAATGCTGAAGCTTACTTTCAAATAACAGGGGAATATCCATGACAACATGCTCATGGCCACCTTCTAAATAGGCATCGCGTTGTCGTAGCATTTCCTTTCTAATGGCCGGATGCATAATATCATTTAAAATTTTGCGTTTGGCAGGCTCATGAAAAATAATATCTCCAAGCATTGTCCGATTTAAATTGCCATCCTCTAGTAAAATATCTTGGCCGAAGTTTTCTGCAATAAATGCCAGTGTCTCCGTTCCTGGCTCGACGACATCTCGCGCTACAATATCTGCATCAACAATCGGCAATCCTAGTTCGAGCATCATTTTTGCTACTGTACTTTTTCCGCTTGCAATACTTCCTGTAAGTCCGATAATCATTGTTAAATCCCCTTTAATGTTGACAATTTGGGCAAAAAACCGATGTTCGCCCACCAATCGTCATCTGACTTGTCGCCGTTTCACATGCTGGGCATATCTTTTTCCCATACATTTTCAAACGATTCTGCATGCTCCCAGCTTCCCCATTAATATTTCGATAATCAGAGATGGTTGAACCACCTGCTTCAATACTTTGACGCAAAACAGCAACGATCTCCTCAAATAGTGCTCGTTTACGCTTCTCACTGATACGGTTCATTTTTCGAGCAGGATGAATTCTTTGAGCAAACAGCGCCTCCGTTGCATAAATATTGCCACAGCCCGAAACGACTTGCCCATCCATAATCACTTCTTTTACGGCTTTATTCACATATTTCGGTAATGTTGATTTTGTTATAAAAAAATCACACGCTAAATCATCAAACGGCTCTGGCGCCATTTTTGTTAATGGTATATGATCTTCAATTTTTGCCAAAAATCGCAATTCACCAAAGCGTCGTATATCCGAATAAATTAAGTAACCACCATCAGCCATTTTAAATGTAGCATGGATATGCTTTTGGAATTTTGCTTCATCGATGTCTTCTGGTGAATTCACAACAAACCATGCCCCTGTCATTCCTAAGTGACTAACAAGTACATAAGGAACCTCATCTTTCAATAAGTGAAAGAAAATATATTTCGCACGTCGTTCAATGTTTGTAATCGTCATTTCAGACAACGTTAATTCAAATGCATCAGGCTCTGCTTGCTTAACAATACATTGTTTCCCCTCACTAAAAGAAAAGTGTACCCTTTCAGATAGCTGTACATGTTGAATTGTACGTCCTTCAACCTTTGGCTTCAATGCCTGGACGACACCTTCTACCTCTGGTAATTCAGGCATTTGAACCCCTCCTTATTTTGCTTCATACCATGTTGAACCATGGTTAAAATCTACTCTTAGTGGTACGGAAAGCTCGATTGCATTTTCCATTACCTCTGGCACAATTTTTTCTAGCAACGCAATCTCTCCCTTAGGTGCTTCAAAGATTAACTCATCATGCACTTGTAAAAGTAGCTTCGCCTGCATATTTTCCTTTTTTAGTCGAGCATCCATATCAATCATCGCTTTTTTAATAATATCCGCAGCACTTCCCTGAATCGGGGTATTCATCGCCGTACGCTCAGCAAAGCTTCTTAAATTAAAGTTTGAGCTCGTAATATCTGGTAAATAACGACGTCTATTTAAAATTGTTGTAACATAGCCATTGAACTTCGCATTTTGCACAATATCTTCCATATATTGTTTAACACCAGGGAAACTAGCGAAATATTTCTCGATAAACGTTGCCGCTTCCTTACGGGTAATATCTAAATTTTGTGATAGACCATAATCACTGATACCATAAACAATGCCAAAGTTAACAGCCTTCGCTGCACGACGCATATTACTATCAACTTCATCTTCAGATACATGGAATACGTCCATTGCTGTTCGTGTATGAACGTCCATCCCTTCACGGAATGCCTCTACAAGGTTTTTATCCTCCGACATATGTGCGAGTACCCGCAATTCGATTTGCGAATAGTCCGCTGAAAACAGTATCCAATCCTCATTTGAAGGAACAAATGCTTGACGGATTTTACGTCCCTCCTCTAAACGGATAGGGATGTTTTGTAAATTTGGATCTGTTGAGCTTAGTCGTCCTGTAGCGGTTAATGCTTGTTGGAAACGAGTATGCACCTTGCTATCCTTTTCATGGATTTCCTTTAGCAGCCCTTCAATATAAGTAGACTGTAATTTACCAAGCTGACGATATAACAGAATATATTCAATAATGGCATGCTCAGATTTTAACTTCTCTAATACATCAGCAGCCGTTGAATAGCCCGTCTTCGTTTTTTTAATAACAGGTAGACCTAATTTATCGAATAAAATAACACCTAATTGTTTTGGTGAATTGATATTAAACGTTTCTCCTGCCTCCGCATAAATTTCTTGTTCAAGCACAACAAGCTTTTCATTAAGCTCTTGGCCCATCTTTTCTAGCGTAGCACGGTTAACGGTAATGCCTTCACTTTCCATCTCACCTAAAATGGCTGCCAGTGGCAATTCCAAGTCTTTATAAAGATCAAATTGTTCATTTTCCTTTAATAATGCCTCTAGCTTCGGCTGTAATGACCAGACAGCATAAGCTTTTCGGCTAACATGCTGTGCAAGCTTATCTATGTCAGGTATAGCACGTTTGGCTCCCTTGCCATAGACCGTTTCATCAGCTTGTACATCATAATACCCAAGCTCCCTTGCAAGAGTGGCAACATCATCCCCACTAAGTCCAGGATTATTAATATACGAGGCAAGCACTAAATCAAAATCAACGCCAGCTAATTGAATACCTGCTCGTTTTAATGCTGCTTGAGACGCCTTGGAATCAGACATATATTTTATTTTTGAGGAGTCCTCTAACCAGCGACGTAATATATCTGATTTTGCCGCAATGTCAAACGGAATGTATTGAGTCTTGGTCCCATCAGATAGGGCCATTCCAAGTAGCGCACAAGTGTGGTAATGTTCATTCTCTAGCTCAACATGTACAGCCATCACATCTTGCAAGTCTTCTTGTCGTACTTCTTGCACTTGTTCAAAATCAAAAGGTGCTTGCTCTTGCTCCTGCACAGTAAAATCACTTTTCTCGAGCAGTGATTTAAAGCCAAGCTCACGCCATACATTGATCAATTCTTCTTCATTCGGTCCATGGTACGCGAGATCAGTTAGTGAAATGGTAATTGGGGCATCTGTAAAAATCGTTGCCAGCTTCTTGCTCATCTTAGCCTGCTCTTCATTGGCTACCAGCTTTTCTTTCATCTTAGAAGCTTTCAATGTATCCATCGCCTCGTAAAGTGCCTCAACGGAGCCATGCTCTTTTAATAGTTTGACAGCCGTCTTTTCACCAACACCTGGCACACCGGGAATATTATCTGAAGAATCCCCCATTAAGCCTTTCATATCAATAATTTGTAGGGGCGTTAACCCGTACTTTTCGGCAATAAAGGCTGGCGTGTTTCTCTCAATTTCCGTAATCCCTTTTTTCGTAATATAAACCGTTACTTGCTCTGTCGCAAGCTGTGTTAAATCGCGGTCTCCAGATACGATAATAACATCCATATCCTGTGAAGAAGCCTCTTTTGCCAGCGTCCCAATAATATCATCCGCTTCGTATAGGTCTTGCTCATATTGCT
Source organism: Lysinibacillus sp. GW247-5R2A (assembly GCF_059424475.1). Lineage (NCBI taxonomy): Bacteria > Bacillati > Bacillota > Bacilli > Caryophanales > Bacillaceae > Lysinibacillus > Lysinibacillus sp. GW247-5R2A. Next base: position 101,445 of record NZ_JBWKZL010000006.1, read on the forward strand.
TAATTCCATAAGCATCAATTAGCTTGCGTATATAAGGGAATTGCTCTGATAATTCTGGTGGGGTCTTTTGTCGTCCACCTTTATATTCTGTAAAGGTTTCATGGCGGAAAGTTGTTTTTCCAGCATCAAATGCCACTAATATTTGCGTTGGTTGCTCTTCCTCTAATATTCTTTGTAGCATCGTTGTAAAGCCGTATACAGCATTCGTATGAATACCACTATGATTCGTCAACAATGGCAACGCAAAAAACGCGCGATATGCTAAACTATTACCGTCCAATAATAGTAATTTTTCCTTTGTCATTATATTATCCTCCTGCGTTGTCTTCTACTTCCTTCTACTTTATCATAACAATACATTTCAAGTAAAAAAAGCAGACGGATCCTCCCTAAGGTAATCCGCTACTTTTGACTCGCTATCCGTCACTTTCGGCTCGCTATCCGTCACTTTCTCGGTTTTATCCGTCACTTTTGGCTCGCTATCCGTCACTTTTAACATGCTATCCATCACTATTGCATTTCAACCTAGTAGCAGGTCATGTCCTGTCACAGAATCACTGTATATTATTGAAGTAACTTGTTCGCCCTCGATAGTATGGGTTTCCTCGTGTTCAACGTATAAGACGTAAAAAAACTCCCATTCGCAGAGAAAGTCCCAGTGAATGAAAGTTCTATTATTGATATTATTGATTGGCTGTTCGATGAAAAATTTCTTCATATATGATCGTTAAGATAAATGCATTCATAAAGGCAAATACTAAAAATAATGGCATTCCACCCAGTTGTGGCTGTGTTAACTCTTTACTAAATACCATTACAGCACTAATTTGAGCTAAAAAGAAAATGAAGCCAATACCGACTTGCCAAATAGGACGCTTGATCTTACGTTTTTCATACCAAAACAACCTTTTAAACAGATTTCTTACATCATTTGCAATAATAATACTAACTAAAAAGATACTTACAAAAAATACAGGTATATGATAAACACTCTTTGTCATCCATGCAAAATCAGATAGGCGGAAGAACAGAGTCAATAACGATGCTATACTACAAGCAATTCCTACATTTTGGAGCCAAGTGCTAATTCGCAATTTCACAGCTATTACCCCCAACAGTTCTTTTTAAACATTATCATTCTATCAAATTATAGGCTGTTGGGGAATAGAAATTTGTATGTTTCTATTATTTTCACAATATAACAAGTCAATTGTAGGGATATTTATAATTATCATAGTAACTAAAAAGTCGCCTTCCTAATAGGAAAGACGACTTTGCTAACTATTATTTTAAATAACCAGATAAAATTTTTGCATAAGGTGATGATGCTGGCAAAATAATGACCGTATCCTCTCCAACCGTTTTCTTATAGGATTCTAACGTACGGTATAAAGAGTAAAATTCAGGATCTTGAGAGAATGATTTATTGTATATTTTCGCAGCTTCTGCTTCTCCCTCAGCTTGAATAATGGATGCCTCCTTATTCGCTGTAGCTAACATTTCCTGCACTTGTTGATCCGTTTGGGCTTCGATACGTCGTTTATCTGCATCTCCTTCAGAAAGATATAATTGAGCCGTTGATTCACGCTCTGAAATCATGCGGGTAAATACAGACTGTTCATTTTCTGCCGGTAAGTCTGTACGACGAATACGTACATCCACTACTTCTACACCATACTTGTCGTTTTGTAACAGTTCATTAACTCGCTCTGTTACACGATCGTTGATGCTTCCTCGTGAAGATTTTTCATCATTAATAATTTCATCGTATCGCAGTTGGCCAAGCTCTGTTCTTATGACGGAGTAAATAAACTCCTCCATCCGAGTCTCTGCCTTACTAAGTGTACCCGCATTCGATATTAATGCCTTTGGATCTGTAATACGCCAAACAGCATAGTTATCGATGATAATTCTTTTTTTATCCTTTGTATTAATTTCTTCCTCTGAAATATTATAGGTCATCTGATTTTTTGGTAATCGTGTAACACTTTGAATAAAAGGTATTTTCATTTTCAAGCCCGGATCTCGTTCAAATTTCACTACTTCTCCAAACTGGCGAACAACGGCATATTCAGATTCCTTCACAATATAAACATTCGCAAAGATAATGATAGCTGTAGCAAAAACAACTGTTAATGTGATGACGATAGACAGGTACTTTTTAGGGTTGAGCGGGCCTTTTTTCTCCATTTTCACGACATTGTCTCCCGAATCACTGTCTGCTGGAGCCGCTTTTTTGCTTTTTCCTGATAAAAAATTGAGGAATTTGTCAAGGTCCTTATTTTTTTGGTCCATTAATTACTGCTCCCTTCTTTTTTATCTGATTGTGCCTGCTGAGGCTGTAATGGCTGTAGTGGTAAGTACTTCATCGTACTGCCATCATCATTCATAATGTATAGTTGCGCCTTCGGTAAGACGTTTTCAAGTGTTTCTAAAATTAATCGCTCTCGTGTAATTTGTTGATTTCCTTTATATTGCTCATACATCTTATTAAAGACAGCTACATCACCTTGAGCTTGCTCGATACGTGCTGTTTTCGCACCTTGTGCCTTGGAGATAATAGCATCTTTTTCACCTTCAGCTTCACTTTTACGCTGATTCATATACTTTTGTGCTTCATTCGTTTTTGTATTCTTTGTTTCACGTGCATCCGTTACTGCTGTGAAGGCAGCACGCACTTCCTTGTTTGGTAATTCAACGTCTTGTAACTTCACGCCTAATACGCCAATACCAATATCATATTTTTCGATTAAGGACACTAGTAAATCACGTGTTTTTGCTTCAATTTCAGCCTTCCCATCTGTTAATGCTGCATCAATGGTTGAGCTACCAATAATTGAACGAATGGCGCTTGATGTGGCGCTATGTAAAATTTCTTCGGGGCTTTGTGCGTTAAATAAAAATTTACGAGGGTCGGTAATTTTCCATTGTACAACAAGATCAGTTAGTACAATATATTCATCTCCTGTAATCATCTTTGTCTCAGCATCATAAGCTTCTAGCTCTCCTGCCTTATTTTGCTTATAGCCAAACTGTAAACTGAACGTTTCTTTCGATAAAATTTCAACTGATTGAACTGGCCAAGGTAATTTAAAATGAAGTCCTGGGTTTGTAACCATTTCATCAGCACGGCCAAATGTAATGACAACCGCTTGTTCTGATTCATCTACTGTGTACCAGGATGTAAATACGGTAATAAGTGCAATAACTCCAAAAATCCCAAGTCCAACCATCATTAGTGTCCTTTTCACACTCATGTCTGTTCCTCCCTTTTTTTGATTACTATTATGTACGGAAGAGTTTTATAAAAAGTTTCAAAATATAGTGAATTTAGCATAAAAAAATCCTGCTACCTTTTATGGTAACAGGATATTAATAACTAGATGTTCGAAGACTGGGAAAATGGTTGTGGTTAATACAATGCTAATTAAAGCAGCAACAATCATTGCTAAGCTGGCAAATGTACCCTCTAGTTCACCAAATTCAAAAGCTCTAGATGTACCTGCCCCATGCGCGCCCATTCCTAACATTAAGCCTCTAGACGATGGGTTATGGAATCGACATATTTTAATAACAATAGGTGCTAATAGGCTTCCTAAAATGCCTGTCGTCATAACAAAGACAGCTGTTAAAGTAGGAGAGCCTCCAATCATATTTGAAATGTCCATTGCAATAGGTGTTGTCACTGAACGTGGCACTAAACTATGCACAAGCTCATTGTTTAACCCTACTACTAAGGCCATTATAAAAGATGAAATAATGGCGACTGTGGAGCCAACCGCAATACTTATAAAGATTTCGAAGGCATGTTTTTTTAATAAATTGACATTTTTATAGATAGGAACCGCAAAAGCAACCGTTGCTGGTCCTAGTAAATTCGTTAAAACACTAGCTCCTGCATTATAAGTTGTATACGGTATGCCTGTTAGTAATAATAAGATAATAATAACGATCGGCGTCACCAGCATAGGTGTCAGCCATTCCTTTTTATATTTCTTATAGATCATTTTACAAATATAAAAAATAATAATTGTCCCAAGTAAGCTACTACAAGCTATCCATAAACTCATACTGCATCACCCTTCTTTCGACGCCCTAGCCATTGTGCCGTATAGCCCGTTACAAACATCACAATAATCGCGCTTCCAACAATGACCAACACAACTTTCATGCCCTGCACACCGAATAATGCATCATAATCGATGACTCCAATGGCAGATGGAATGAAGAAAAGTAAGAGTTCACTTAGTAATAATGCTGCCCCTAGCTCAATCCATTCAAGCTTAATAATATGAAACTGTAAAAGTAAAAATAATAGAACGAGTCCTATTATGCTCCCTGGAATCGGCAAGTGAAGTAGGCGTGCAATACTATTCCCAATCAATAATAGGAAATAAAGAAAGCCGATTTGCACGATACTTTTGACGATTTTCATGGTCATCCTTCTCTCATTTTTTTCTCTGCTTTAACAGTCAGAAAAACACGATTCAAATGAAAAGAAGTTATGATTTCACTGACTGTTCAAGCTTTAGTTTGACCAACAATCTACTACAGATTGATGGTAAACTTTTATGCTACTATACTTTACACCTATTTATCCTCTCTGTAAAACAGAAAAAGAATCTAGTGCCTAATAATTAGACAATAGATTCTTCTGTGTTGAAAATAAAACAGTTATTAAAAAATCTGTCATCACCAAATTAAATGGTGAGCGCGATTTTTTAGTTTATAGTCTTAACAATCATATAAGGGGGTTTCTAGTTATAAGTATAGTTCCCAAATATGAATGTAACATTTTGTTCATGTAAAGGATTTGTTAATTTTTCGGAATCATCACAATCATTGTTGTCCCTATGCCCACTTCACTTTCTACTTGAATACGTCCATGATGGGCCTCTACAAGATGCTTGACAATTGCTAAGCCTAAGCCTGTTCCACCTGAATTTCGGCTTCGTGCGCGATCAACACGGTAAAAGCGCTCAAAGACTCGGGCGATTTCATGCTTTTCAATTCCGATTCCTTGATCTTCAATTTCGATAATGCCATGCGTTTCATTTTCCTTTAAACGAATAGACACCGTTGTATTTTCTGGAGAGTAGGTGATTGCATTGGTAATTAAATTCGTCACGATCTGAATAATACGATTGGCATCTCCCATTACTTGTACGTCACGGTCAATATCCACTTGAAAGCTCATATTTTTTTCATCTAATCGCGGCGCTGTTAGCTCTGCTCCGCGAATCAGCACATCCTGCAAGCCCATTGGCATAATGTTGACCGTGAAGCCATGCTGTTCAATTTTAGAAAGCTCTAACAAATCCTGAATGAGCATTTGAAGACGATTACTCTCTTTATAAATAATTTCTAAGAAAGATATTAACATTTTTTCGTCTTTATAGGCACCATCCAATAAGGTTTCAGAAAAGCCTTTAATAGAGGTAATAGGTGTTCGCAATTCATGGGATACATTGGCAACAAAATCTTTGCGAATTTGCTCTAAACGGACAAGCTCCGTTATATCATGCATGACAATAACAACGCCTAGCCATCGTCCATGGTCCCCAATAACTGGTGCTCCATATACTTCTTTATTATAGAGCTCCTGCTTTATCTCCATTTTAATTTGCTGTCGATAAGGCATCTCTGTAAGAAAAACGTGATCGATAAACTGCTCTAATGATTTTGGTAAGCCAATTGTCCGGAATACCTTTCCCTGAACTTCATCAATCTGCATTCCAAAACGTTCTAAAAATACGCGATTCACGATAGAAATATTGCCTTCACGCCCAATCATCATGAGAGAGCTACCCATATTTTCGATTAACGTTTTCAGTCTCTCTTCCTCTACTTCACGAACAGTCGTAATATCCTGTAGATTACGAGCCAAAATATTAATAGAATGACTTAATGGAATCATACGTTCATATTCATTTTCCTGGGCACGTGCACGATAGTTCCCCTTTGCAAGTTCAAGAGCCGTTTCCGTAACATTATCGATTGGTGCTGTAAAATTCCGTATCATATAGCGACTGACAATCCCAATTAAAATCAGGGTAATCGTGAAGAGAATGGCCAATATGATATAGAGTTTGGCACGTACAAATGTCAAAGAATCCTCTAGATCTAAGCTCTGTGATGCAAATAATGCTTCTTGATCTTCCTCTGAAAGCTGGAGCCTGCGTTCATCTATTACTTGAGTCATTGATGCTTGTTTATGAGTATTTGCATCCTCATTGTATTGCTTAATATAAACAGGAAAAAGCTGACCTATAACAATCATTAGGACAGCTAATATCGTTCCAAGTAAAAGCATGAATGTCAAAAATAAGCGGTTGCTCATTGATTTCATGACGTTTTCGGCTCCTCAAATTTATAGCCAAGCCCCCTAATTGTTTTAATAAACATCGGCTTACGGCTATTTTCTTCAATCTTATCGCGAAGGTGGCTTATATGAACATCCACAATTCGAGTATCGCCAGCAAAATCATATTTCCATACAGCACTTAATAGCTGATCGCGTGTTAATACACGATTTTTATTTTCAAGTAAGTAAATGAGTAATTCAAATTCCTTTGGCGTAAACTCCAGTGCCTCATCTTGTAAAAAGACTTCAAAGCGTTCTGGAAATACACGCAATTGTCCAAACTCAAACATTTTCTCTTGAGGCTCATCTTTCTCCTCTGATACAACATTTTGAGTAAAACGTCTTAACACTGCCTTAACGCGTGCTAATACTTCCCGTGGACTAAAGGGTTTAGTCATATAATCATCTGCGCCTAATTCTAGACCAAGTACTTTATCAAATTCGTCATCTTTTGCTGTTAACATTATTATAGGTGTATTCATACGCTGCTGGCGTATTTGTTTGCATACTTCCATACCATCTAGTTTAGGTAGCATCAAATCTAACAGAATTAAATTAGGCTGTATGTCAATTGCTTTTTCCAGACCTTCTTGTCCATCTGCAGCTGTTTCCACTAAATAGCCAGCCTGTTCTAAATTATATTTCAATAATGTTGCAATTGAAAATTCATCTTCAATAACTAATATCGTTTTCGTCATAATATAATGCCTCCGTTAGTGATTTGAAACCCCCATTTCAAACCTCAAGACGTCTATAATGCAAGTGGTGGTGTCACCAACAACATACCTTCAATCACAAGCTGCTTTTGCTCATTATAAGAGTGTACAGACACAGTAATCGTATTTTCGTATTTATTGACTTCTGTTACCTCTAAAAGCGTATCAAACAATTCATAATGATAGAGAGGCCCTAAATATTTTAAATGTTGCTCAATAATTCGTGCACCTGGTCCTGGAATATACTTTGACACAGCTGAAGTAATAATACCATTTAACATGATGGTCGGGACAATCGGTTTTTCAAAAGGTGTCATCGCCGCATAATCATGTTGAATATAAAGTGGATTACTATCGTTCGTGAGCCCTAAATACAGCAACAGATCTCTATCCTCAATCTTTTCAGTTATATGGATCTTTTCGCCAACTGTAATTTCATCGATTGTCAGACCAAGTTTACTATTTTTTTGAAGCAAAGATACGCCAACCCCTTTTCTATCATACTACATTCATAGTATCAATTTTATGCCAAAAGTACAACGAAAAGCCGAAGTACCTTAACCCTATCACACTTATGCACAAAAAAACGAGCAGGAATTACCTACTCGTTTTCTTAATTCAGCAAATACTCATGTACCGATATTGAAACTTCAGATATTGAGACATTGCTTATATTTTTTTCGATAGCTGAAATAGGGAGATCGACATGCTGCCCTAAAGACTCTGGCGGCAAGCACCTTGAGTCGGACATCATTAATCTACACTAAAATTTTCATGACGTTGCGTACTGCATCTGCCGATTGGTCTAAAGCTGCTTTTTCTTTGTCTGTTAACTCAAGCTCAAAGATTTTTTCAATACCATTTTCGCCAAGTAATGTAGGAACACCCAGATATAAATCGCTATAGCCATATTCACCTTCTAAATAAGCAATAGATGGTAGAATACGCTTTTGATCTTTAATAATAGCTTCAGCCATTTCAATCAATGCTGCAGCAGGTGCATAGTAGGCAGAACCGTTTCCAAGTAAGTTAACGATTTCTGCACCACCATTACGAGTGCGATCTACGATAGCTTCTAGACGTTCAGCAGGGATCAATGTTTCTAATGGAATACCACCTGCAAATGAATAACGTGTTAAAGGCACCATCGTATCTCCATGACCACCTAATACAAAACCAGTAATGTCTTTTACTGAGACATTCAATTCTTCTGCAACAAATGCACAGAAGCGCGCCGTATCAAGAACTCCAGATTGACCGATAACACGATTTTTTGGGAAACCAGTTTCCTTATAAACTGTATAGGTCATGGCATCAACTGGATTAGTAAGGACAATAATTGTGGCATTTGGTGAATGTGCGGCAATCTCTTTGGACACTGTTTTCATGACGCCTTGGTTGATTTGTACAAGATCATCACGACTCATACCTGGTTTACGGGCTACCCCAGCTGTAATAATGACTACGTCAGAATTAGCTGTATCTGCATAATTTGATGTACCTTTTACATAAGCATCAAAGCCTTGTATTGGCGCTGCTTCCCACATATCTAGAGCTTTTCCCTTTGTAGGATTTTCTGCTTGTGGGATATCTACTAATACAACGTCACCAAGTTCTTTCTGAGCTGCTAAAAAAGCTGCGGTAGCACCTGTAAATCCTCCACCGATTACTGATAATTTTTTTCGTTTCAGAGACATTTGAATACGCTCCTTTAAAATGGGGTTATATATTTTAAAAGAGGGAGGAGAAATACATCTCACTCCCTCGATTAAACAAGTTCATCGTAAATATTTTATTTAACGAAAATTCACTTTTACCCTAATTATATCGGCATATAAAAGCATACTTTTACGTGAAAATTTCTATATCAGAATAGAAAATTATAAGTTTTTGATTAACTCATTAGCGAATTCTGAACATTTCACTTCTGTAGCGCCGTCCATTAAACGAGCGAAGTCATAAGTTACAACTTTAGAAGAAATTGTATTCTCAACAGATTTAGTGATCATGTCAGCAGCTTCTTGCCATCCTAAGTGTTCAAGCATTAATACACCTGAAAGTAATACTGAAGATGGGTTTACTTTATCTAAACCAGCATATTTTGGAGCTGTACCGTGAGTAGCTTCGAAGATCGCATGTCCAGTAACATAGTTAATGTTAGCTCCTGGAGCGATACCGATACCACCAACTTGTGCAGCAAGTGCATCAGAAATATAGTCACCATTTAAGTTCATTGTAGCTACTACATCGAACTCAGTTGGACGAGTTAAGATTTGTTGTAAGAAGATATCAGCGATAGAATCTTTTACTAAGATTTTGCCAGCTGCTAAAGCATCAGATTGAGCTTTGTTTGCTGCTTCTTCACCTTGTTCAGCTTTGATTGCATCGTATTGGTTCCATGTGAAAGTTTGATCAGCAAATTCTTTTTCTGCTAATTCATAACCCCATTTTTTGAATCCACCTTCAGTGAATTTCATGATGTTACCTTTATGAACTAAAGTAACAGATGGGCGTTTATGTTTAATTGCGTATTCGATAGCAGAACGTACTAAACGCTCAGTACCTTCTTTAGATACAGGTTTAACACCGATACCAGAAGTTTCTGGGAAACGGATTTGATTTACACCAAATTCAGATTGTAGGAAGTTGATGATTTTTTGAGCTTGTTCTGAACCAGATTCGAATTCAATACCAGCGTAGATGTCTTCTGTGTTTTCACGGAAGATAACCATATCAACGTCTTCTGGGCGTTTAACTGGAGAAGGCACTCCATCAAAGTGACGTACTGGGCGTAAGCATACATATAAGTCAAGTTGTTGACGTAATGCTACGTTAAGAGAGCGGATACCACCACCGATTGGTGTAGTAAGAGGACCTTTGATTGCAATTAAGTATTCATTAATTTTGTCTAAAGTTTCTTGTGGTAACCATTCACCAGTTTGGTTAAATGCTTTTTCACCAGCTAAAACTTCTAACCATTCAATTTTCTTTTCACCGTTATAAGCTTTTTCTACTGCTGCGTCGATTACGCGTGATGCTGCTGCCCAGATATCTGGACCAATTCCATCACCTTCGATGAAAGGAATTACTGGATTATTTGGTACATTAAGTACGCCATTTTCAACTACAATTTTGTTTGACATTCTGTTGCCTCCTAAATTCATAATCATAGGACTGTGTTAGTGATAACACAGTCCCAAACATTCTAGCATATTTTCCAAATTAGCGCTCGCTGATTGGAACATATTTTTGCATGCCTGGTCCAACATACTCAGCACGTGGACGGATTAGGCGGTTATTTGCATATTGCTCAAGGATGTGTGCCACCCAACCTGAAGTACGTGATACTGCGAAAATTGGTGTGAACAGGTCATGATCAATACCTAAAGAATCATACACTGACGCAGAGAAGAAATCTACGTTAGCTGGTAATTTCTTTTGTTCAACGATCATGTCATGGATTTTAACTGACATTTCATAAAGCTCTGGTTTACCAGTTAGTTCAGTTAATTTTTTAGACATTACGCGTAAATGTGGTGCACGAGGGTCGCCTTTGCGATAAACGCGGTGACCGAAGCCCATGATTTTTTCTTTGTTGTCTAATTTATTTTGAATGTAAGATTCAACATTTTCAAGTGAGCCAATTTCAGTTAGCATCTTCATAACTTGCTCATTTGCTCCACCATGAAGTGGTCCTTTTAAAGCGCCGATTGCTGCAGTTACACCAGAATAAACGTCTGATAATGTAGCTACACATACACGTGCAGTGAATGTAGATGCATTTAACTCATGGTCAGCATGCAATACTAGTGCTTTGTCGAATGCTTCAATTTCAATATCTGCTGGCTCTTCGCCTTTAAGCATGTATAAGAAGTTTGCCGCATATCCTAGTTCAGGTTTTGGTGAAACTGGTTCTAAACCTTTACGAACACGTGCAAATGCAGTTACTACTGTAGCAATTTTAGCTTGAAGACGAATTGCTTTACGGTAGTTTGCTTCTGGATCCATAACATCCGCTTCTTCATCGAATACACCAAGTAAAGATACTGCAGTACGTAGTGCAGCCATTGGATGTACAGTTGAAAGTGGGTATGTTTTGAATTGGTCGACAATCGCTTGCGGAATTGACATATTGTCTGCCAATTGTTGTTTTAACTCAGCTAGCTCGTCCGCTTTTGGTAAACGAGTATGCCATAACAAGTAAATTACCTCTTCAAATGACGCATTTTGTGCTAAATCATCAATGTTGTAACCAACATATGTAAGTGTGTCATCGATAATTGAACTGATTTTAGATTCCGCTGCTACGATACCTTCTAATCCTTTAGTTGCTGACATAAATTATCGCTCCCTCATATTTATATTTTGTTGTAAATGCGTTTTTTTCTTGCATTTACGATTTTTGCTCATATGAACCATTAAGTAAATCGCTTACATTGCTATTATAATCATTTTTGACAGCTTTGTGAATGAAAATCCTCCAAATAAAGAAAAAGACGTCCGAACGACTATATATTTGTCCTAAAGAGATTTTATTGTATTTTTTGACATTATGATTTGAGGTGAATTTGTTAAAATGAGGAATTTAAAGTATTTTTCATACGAAAGAACCACAAGTATTTTACTTTTCATTTTTTATTTAGTCATACTTTGGTTTGTATTACCAGTATCACTTGCGATTTTTTTGTCATTTTCGACGTACCCTGTCATAAATTTCTTGCATAAATATTGTAGGGTTGCCTATTGGATAGCAGCAATAATTGTGGAGGTATTGATTTTAACTTGTATTTTTTTGCTTGTCGTCATATCCATCAATAGTGTGATTGTTATCTTTCCGGAGATTCGTAATACATTACAAAACTTCCCACTTTTCAGTGAATATGAATCGATGTTTATACAAGTTTTAAAGGAGAAATCACTTTCTATTTTTGATTCGATCATCATATATACAGCTGATCTTTTCCAATTATTAATGAAACATGTCATTGAGGTATTCATTTTCTTGGTAGCTTATTACTTCGCTCTCCTAGAAACGCGTAAATCACGCTATTGGTTTTTTCAATATGTGCCAAAGAAATTTCGTCAAGAGTGGCAATCACATTTCGCGAAAATCATGCAACTTTTCCATTATTTTTTATATGTGGAATTTCAATTATTTACAATAACCTTACTTATTCTTTGTGGAGGCTTTATGATCCTTCAATTTGAACAAGCTATTATTAAAGCTTTTATAGTAGCCTTCGCAGATGTCCTGCCATTTTTCGGTATCGGTGTATTTCTTGTGCCGATGAGTATTTATTTTTATTTCAATGGAAATACATTTTTATGTGTAGCCATTTTACTGTTGTATTTATTTGTACAATTAACAAGGCAGCTAGCTGAATCAATGCTTTGGTCTAACACGCTTCAATTACGTACATTCCATACATTTTTCATCAGCGCCGCCTCTATTTTATTATTTGGCTTTTATGGAATATTACTTAGCCCGATCTTTTTATTTTTAGCGGTTAAGCTAAAAGAAAACTCTATCTTTGAACGATAATAAATTGACCTTTTTTCATTTTTTTACGCATCCAATAATAGACAACGGGTTGGAACATTTTTCGTGAAAAAGGCAGAAGCAGTAGTAAACCAATAAGATCCGTCATAAATCCCGGTAATGCTAAAAGCAGTCCACCACTAAAAGTTAATAATGTATCAACCAACGCAGATCCTGGAGCCTCTCCACGTGCTAATGTATTTTTGACATTTTGGACAGAATTCATACCTTTATTTTTCATTACATAAACCCCAAGTACACTAGTGGCAATAATGAGTAATAATGTACTTAAAACACCAATGTTTTGTCCAATAACTATTAATAACGCCAATTCGGCTAATGCGTAGACAATGAAACCAAGAAAAATTTTTCGCATATTTTTCTCCTTTCTACTTGAAAAGGTATACCTTTTATACGTTATTATAGCCCATTTAGTTTCATAAAAAAATGAATGCCTCTCATCAAATAATACCAAATCACTTATCTTTCCTGATGGAGATATAAAAAGTAGCTTTCCATATAGCACGAAATATAGTTAATTTGTACAACCCTTATTAAAAAGCTCTAGTACAACAAATCGCACTAGAGCTTTTTGTTTATAATTAAAGAACGCTAGCATGTCCTTTATAGATAACGCCTGTTTCAGCGTCCATCGTAATTTCTTGACCATGGCGTAATAATGTTGTTGCTTCTTTTACGCCTACAATTACTGGAATACCAAGACTTAGTCCAACTACTGCAGCATGACTAGTTAGTCCACCTTCTTCAGTAATTAGCCCAATGCAATTTTCTATTGCTGGCATCATTTCACGGTCTGAACCAACTGTTACAAGGATACTTCCTTCCGTATCATAAGCAAGTGCCTCAGCCGCATTTTTAGCAATAACCGTTTTACCTACAACCGATGCCTTGCCAATCCCTTGCCCACGAGCAAGTAAATCGCCAATAATGTGTACTTTCATTAGGTTTGTAGTACCCGCTTCACCCACTGGCACACCTGCTGTAATTACAACAGCATCACCATGTGTGACAAAACTGTGTTTCAAGCTTTCATCTACAGCTAATTCTAAAATCTCATCTGTTGTTGTAACACGTTGGCAAACAATTGGGTGTACACCCCACACTAATGTTAATGTTTGGGCCGTATGTGTTGAGCCTGTTACTGCAACAATTGGTACACCAGGTCGGTATTTGGCAATCATTCTAGCTGTATTTCCACTTTCTGTTGGGGCTAATACGGCTTTGACACCTAAATTAATGGATGTATAAGCGACTGCTTGTGAAATAGCTTCTGTCATATTGGCTTCTTTTTCACGACTACGTGTAGAAACAATCGATTTATAATCTAATGAATTTTCAGTACGTTGAGCAATTTTATTCATTGTTTGTACTGACTCCACTGGATATAGACCCGCAGCAGTTTCTCCTGATAACATGATCGCATCTGTACCATCGATGATGGCGTTCGCTACATCACTTGCTTCTGCACGTGTTGGACGTGGGTTACGTTGCATAGAATCCAACATTTGAGTAGCCGTAATAACTGGTTTCCCTACTTGATTACATTTTAGAATTAATTTCTTTTGTACAAGAGGTACTTCTTCTGCTGGAATTTCAACACCTAGATCTCCACGTGCTACCATCAATCCATCGGACACAAGGATAATCTCATCGATATTATCGACACCCTCTTGGTTTTCAATTTTCGGGATGATTTGGATATGCCCACCGCCATTTTGCTCAAGTAACTCACGAATTTCAAGCACATCTTTTGCTCGACGAACGAATGAGGCAGCAATGAAATCAACACCTTGTTCAATACCAAATAAAATATCCTGTGCATCCTTTTCAGTAATACCTGGAAGTTGTACAGAAACACCTGGTACGTTGACACCTTTTTTATTTTTCAATACGCCAGCATTTTCTACAATCGTATGAATTAAACCTTTTTCAACATCTGTAGCTAATACACGTAATTGGATCAAACCATCATCAAGTAAAATAATTGAGTTTTGTTCAACATCTTCTACTAGCTGCTCATAAGTAACAGAAAAGCTTGTCTCCGTACCTTCTACTTCAGTCATTGAAATATCAATCACTTGGCCAGCTGATAAATGAAGCTCACCATTTTTCATGTTATGCGTACGAATTTCAGGACCTTTTGTGTCTAATAAAATCCCTACTGGTTTATTTAACTTTTGTGCCACTTCACGAATTAAATGAATTCGTCCCGCATGCTCTTCATGAGAGCCATGTGAAAAATTCAAGCGGGCTACATTCATACCTGCTTCAATTAATTTTTCTAATGTTTCTGGTGACTCACTTGCAGGTCCAATTGTACATACGATTTTTGTTTTTCTCATTTTTGCCCACTCCGTTTATAACAAATTATATTGATAGTTCTTTCATAAGTGTGTATAGACTTACATCTGCCTCATGATTTTTTTCAAAAGCCTCCGGCATATCATAATCGATAACCTGATGATTGCGAATACCTACCGCTCGGCCATACTTGCCTTCCATTAGTAACTCCACTGCATGTGCGCCAAACTGACTTGCCAATACGCGATCACGTGCAGTTGGGGAACCACCACGCTGAATATGACCTAATACAGAAACGCGTGTTTCTTTACCAGTCTTTTCTTTTATCAACTTAGCTAGTTCATTTCCAGACATAACGCCTTCTGCCACAATAATGATACTATGCTTCTTCCCACGTGCTGCACCACGATCTAAGCGTGCCACAATATCATCTAAATCATAATCCTCTTCTGGAATTAAGACTGTTTCAGCTCCGGCAGCAAGTCCTGCCCATAAAGCAATATCTCCTGCATCACGACCCATAACCTCAACTATGAAAGAATTTTCATGAGAAGTAGCTGTGTCACGAATTTTATCGATGGATTCTACTACTGTATTGAGTGCCGTATCAAAGCCTATCGTATATTCTGTTCCTGGAACATCATTATCGATCGTTCCTGGTACACCTACAGCAGGGAAGCCTTTTTTCACTAAATCCATAGCCCCTCTATAAGAACCATCGCCACCAATGACAACAAGTCCTTCAATTCCGGCAGCTCGTAAATTTTCAATGCCTTGTAGTTGCACGGCATCTTCTTTAAATTCTGGACATCTCGCAGAATTTAAATGGGT
Organism: Lysinibacillus sp. GW247-5R2A; assembly: GCF_059424475.1. NCBI lineage: Bacteria > Bacillati > Bacillota > Bacilli > Caryophanales > Bacillaceae > Lysinibacillus > Lysinibacillus sp. GW247-5R2A. Next base: position 117,217 of record NZ_JBWKZL010000006.1, read on the forward strand.
ACCACCTCGCTGAATAATACCACCAACCGAACCTAGATCAAGTTCTTCTAAATAACCTTTTACTAAGCCCTCATAACCATGTTTAATTCCGACAACATCAATTCCATGAAATGCTGCCTTACGAACAACCGCTCGAATAGCTGCGTTCATTCCAGGCGCATCTCCACCACTAGTTAATACAGCAATTTTTTTCATTGTCGAACCTCCTGCAGTTACTATTATTATTCACATTAACATGAAAAAACAAACTATGTAAGGGTTCTGAGACTACAAAAACATAACTTTTACATAAAAAATGAAAAGAATGCGCTTTCACACACTCTTTCCATCCAAAAACATCCTAAATCTAACAAATTTTCAAGAAGTCTGACGTTCAGATTGCGTAACTAGCTTCTTTAATTTTTATAGCTTTTTAATATGTTAAGAAACAAATTTTGTCTCTTAACGAGCAAATTCATATCCCCATATTTTTGATGCTATCAGAAGATAGCCTTCCAAAAATGTGTTTTATACTTCTGTATATTGTCCGATTTTTTTGAACTTCTCATAACGATCTTCAATTAATTGTTCTCCATTTAGAGAATTTAATGCATGAAGTGTAGTGCTGATGCATTCTTTAATATAAAGTGCCTGTTTTGCTACATTGCGATGGGCACCACCAATAATCTCTGGGACGATACCATCTATTACACCAAGCTCTTTTAAATCCGGTGCTGTTATACGCATTGCTTCAGCCGCTTGCTTAGCAAGGCTACCATCACGCCATAATATCGACGCCGCTCCTTCAGGAGAAATAACGGAATAGGTTGAGTTTTCTAGCATAAAGACACGGTTTGCAACACCTAATGCTAATGCACCACCACTTCCTCCTTCTCCAATCACAATACTGATGACTGGTACTGTTAAGCCTGCCATTTCAACAAGGTTTCTAGCGATTGCTTCACTTTGCCCACGTTCTTCAGCAGCTTTACCTGGATAAGCACCTTTTGTATCAATAAAACAAATTATCGGTCGATTAAATTTTTCTGCTTGCTTCATCAAACGTAGGGCTTTACGATAACCTTCTGGGTGAGGCATACCAAAATTACGTCGTATATTTTCTTTTGTTGATTTTCCACGTTGGTGTCCGATTATTGTTACAGGTTGCCCTTCAAAAATACCTATTCCACCAAGGATTGCAGCATCATCACCAAAAGTACGATCTCCATGCAATTCAATGAAATTCTCACATATTGCTTCAATATATTGTAAAGTGGTAGGTCTTTCTGGATGTCTTGCAACTTGCACACGATCCCACGGCTTCATATTCGCATAAATCGATTGCTCTAATTGTGATAACCGTGTTTCTAGTTTCTCGATTTCACCTGTCATATCGACATCAGCTTCAGTAGCTATTGTTTTTAATTCATCAATTTTTTCTCGTAATTGGATAACTGGTTCTTCAAACGCTAAATTTTTAGACATGTTGCACGCCGCCTTTCGTATGCATTTTTACAAGTAAAGAAACTTGTTTACGTAAATCTTTGCGAGGGAAAATGGCATCAAGTTGGCCATGCTCTAATAAAAATTCCGCTGTTTGGAAATCATTTGGTAGTTTTTCTCTTACAGTTTCTTCAATAACACGACGGCCTGCAAAGCCAATTAGTGCTTGTGGTTCTGCAATATTTATATCACCAACAGAGGCAAAGCTTGCTGAAACCCCACCAGTTGTAGGATGTGTCAAAATGGAAATAAACAACAAACCTTGATCGCTATGACGCTTTAGGGCAACGCTTGTTTTTGCCATTTGCATTAAAGATAGTACACCTTCTTGCATACGCGCACCACCACTAGCCGTAAAGATAATAAATGGCACACCTAATTCAGTTGCTTTCTCTACTGCACGAGTAATTTTTTCGCCCACAACTGAACCCATGGACCCCATACGGAAGTGAGAATCCATAATGGCAACAACAATTTCTTCTCCATCCAATGTACCAACGCCTGTTAGTACAGCTTCATTCAAGCCTGTTTTTTCTTGGTCAGCTGAAATTTTCTCTACATATGCAGGGAAATTCAATGGATTGCTTGTTTGTAAATGATCGTCCATCGAAACGAATGAACCTTCATCCAAGAAATAGTCCACACGTTCTTGTGCAGTCATTTTGAAATGATGACTACATTTTGAACATACTTTATCATTCTTTTCTAGTTCTTTCGTTAATTGAATATGGCGGCATTCAGGACATTTTGTCATTAATCCTTCTGGAAATGCCTTTTCCTGTCCATCCTCTTTCTTTTTTCGATTACCACTAAATAAGCTACGTATTGCCATGTTTGACTCCCCCTTTGTTGTTGTCTAAGTGCTTTGTACAGTACTCATCCACTGCTCATAAGCTTTTAGTGCTTCTTTTTCGTACCCTAGCTGCATCGATTTCAACATAGTTTGAATGATTATTTTTTCATCTTCTGTTGAGTTTCGATTTAAACGGTCGCCATCATAAGCTGCCAATTGAAACCAGATTTTTAATGATAAACGATTACCTGTTGTGATTAAAAGTTCTCGCAATATATCACGACAATTAACCATACCTTCTAATTCTAGTTTCACAAAAAAACTATCCCACACAGGTAGTGTGCGAAGAATCTCCGTACAACTTATTACGCGAATAGCTTCCTTTTCATGAATTTGTCGCGTAAATTCGACATCTTTTTTTGATTTTTCATCTTCTAATATAAACATCGACAGGATTTCTACAAGCTGATGCTTATGTGTGGAAGCAAGAAAAGTACCGCCACCATGTCTCGTTTCTATAAGACCTAGCAATTCTAGACTTCGCAATGCCTCTCTGACAGAGGATCGCCCGACACCTAGACGCTCAGATAAGACTCGTTCGGAGGGAAGCTTTTCACCTGCTTGAATTTTTTCCAATTTAATGAGTTGACGTAGTTGTTGGACGATTTCTAAAAACACTTTTTTTTGTTCGGTTTTTTTATCCATACGACTAACTCCCCTTATCAAAAAAGTGGTCAGACCACTTTTTAACGTTGACTCTAGCTTACAAAATAACTGCTTAAAAGTAAAGAAAAAACTGCATAAAATTTAATGCAGTTTCTAAATTTTTGTTTCATTTTATATCTTTTTCGTCGCTTGCGCATGTTTTACTTTAATTTGCGGTTTTCCAAAACGTCTTTCTATAGTTCCTTCTATAAACAGAATTTCATCTTCTATTAACAAGTCTTGAACGAATTGGAAAACTTGCGGGAATAACGTAGCGGAAACAGCTCCATGCTCATCCTGTAACTGGACAAAGGCCATCTGCTCTCCTTTTTTTGTACGAATTTTTTTTACTTCTTCAATGACACCAATCATTTTCACATACGTACCATCTCGCATCTGCTTTAACTCACGACAAGTACTATTTACATCAGCCCAATATAGTCTTTCTTGTGTAACGGGATGGGCAGAAATGTAAAAACCTAAACTTTCCTTCTCATGCATCAATTTTTCCTTTTGTGGCATATCATCCACCTGCATATATTTTGGCTTTCCAAAGCTATATTCTGTAGCAGTTGATATATCGATATCCTCAGTTGGTCGTAGAAGTTCAGCGTGTTTTAAAGCAGCATCTATTGTCATAATCAGTACTGCACGGTCTTTCTCTAAATAATCTAGGGCTCCAGCATAAATTAAGGCTTCTATTACTTTCGGTTTAAAATGCTGTGCACTTAATGCCACAGCTAAATCAAAAAGATTATGCAATGCCAGAGGGTTTGATTGGCGCAAAGTATGGATATTCTCTATAAAAGTATGAGGGACGCCTTTAATTCCTGATAAGCTATAACGTATTCCCTCTTGCTCGACAGTAAAATATTTTGTACTGTCCTTTAATGAAGGGGGATAAAATGGGATACCTTTGTCCTTGGCCTCTTGCACTAGCTGTTGAATTTTATCTATATTTCCCGTCGCATTAGATAATAATGCGGCGTAAAAGCTTTGAGGGAAATGAGCCTTTAAATATGCCATTTGATAGGAAATAACACTATAGGCTACAGCATGACTTTTAGGGAATCCGTAATCGGCAAAGCGGACAATTAATTCGTACACTTCTGTCGCTACCTGTTGATCGTAGCCTTGTTTTAATGCCCCTTGCACAAAGGAAACCTGTTGCTCCTCTAGCACTTGGCGATTTTTCTTACTAACTGCACGGCGAAGTAAATCTGCTTGTCCCATTGAGAATCCTGCAAGCACAGAGGCAATTTTGATAATCTGCTCTTGATAGACAATAACACCAAAAGTCTCTTGTAAAATGGGCTCTAGCACAGGGTGAGGCATAACAACCATTTCTTTGCCGGCTTTTCGTTTAGCATAGACAGGTATAAATTCCATTGGACCTGGACGATAAAGTGCGTTTACAGCAGCAATATCTAAAAAGTGGGTAGGATGAATGTCACGTAATGCTTGTTTCATTCCTTCTGATTCTAATTGGAAAATACCTGATGTATCACCTTTTTGCAATAATTGAAAAGTCTGTTCATCATGCATAGGAATTCGTTCAAAATCAATCCACGGTCCACCGGCTTTATAAATGGACCAACGCATTTGCTCCAAAATAGTAAGATTACGTAACCCTAAAAAATCCATTTTGACGAGACCACATGACTCGATATCCCCCATCGGCCATTGTGTGCAATAGATACCTTCATGTCCATCCTCTATAGGGACTGTATTTACTAAGGGGGATGGTGCAATAACAACGCCTGCCGCATGGGTAGAGGAATTTCTCGGTAGCCCCTCTAATTTTAGCGCTACGTCAAACCATCGCTGATGTTGCTCATCCTCAGAGAGCCAGACCTGCAAATCATATGATTCTTCAAAAGCCTTTTGTAATGTAATGCCTGGTTTATTCGGTATCATTTTCGAAATTTTTTCCAATGTCTCTGCGCCGAAACTAAATACTCTCGCGACATCTCGAGCAACTGCTTTGGCAGACAATGTACCGAATGTAATGATTTGCGCTACATGGGCTTTACCATACTTTTGTGCAACGTATTGGATTACTTGATGTCGTTTACTATCGACAAAATCAATATCTATATCAGGTAAAGATATCCGTTCAGGATTTAAAAATCGTTCAAATAATAAACCATAGGCAAGGGGGTCCACTTGCGTAATAGCTAAACTATAGGCAACCAGTGACCCAGCGGAAGAACCACGACCAGGTCCAGTCAATATGCGATTGTCTTTCGCAAAGCGCATAAAATCAGCTACTACTAAAAAATAATCAGCGAAGCCCATTGAACATATTATTTCAAGCTCATATTGTAATCGTTCTCGGTAACCATTCGGAATATCCATCTGGTTGAACCGCCCCTCTAATCCGGCAAATGCTTCTTTAACAAGTAAGCTCTCAGCTGTTTCACCATCTGGCACAGGAAATTTAGGCATTTGTACAGACATTTCTGGGATGATAGCGTGACAGCTAGCAAGCATTTGTCCACAAGATTCAAGCCACTCTGGTCGATCAGCAAACCAACTTTGCCACTCCTGTGCTGTAGGTGCAAAATAACCTTGTAAATTAGCTGTTAGCATCGTATCGCCAAGCTTGTCTCCTGTATCGATAGCTCTTGCTACCTCGTATGCAAAATGATCATCAGGACGTAAAAAATAACAGCTTTGAACGGCTACAAGTGGGATCGTCTGCTCTTCACACCACTCTATAAGTTCTTTCTCATTAGCTTGCGTTACCCCTCCAGGTCTGGTAATTCCCATATAAAAATGATGCTGAAAGAGATGGGCTAAGGCAGATACTAAAGCCTGCCAATCTTCTACATCACCTATATCATCAGAAGAAAGTAATGCCAAGCAGCCTGCTGCATAGCCCTCTAGCCATTTCCAAGGCAGCACTTCATCTTCCCTAATTGAAACTGCACTACTTATCTTCAATAAATGCTGATAGCCCTCCTCAGATTGCGCATACAGCACAAGAGGGAACACTTTGTCATGCCATTGCACATTTATAGAAAGGCCAATGACAGCATGTATATTTGCTTGCTGCATGGCTTTACAAAAAGGCAAAAGCCCGTACAATTTCGTATTTACGATTGCACAGGCTTGTGTCTTTTGTTCTTGTAAAAAAGGAATCAATTGCTCAAGCCGAATTGTGCTTTTCAATAAATCCGCGCTCGTATGCATCTTTGTGTATACGTGTGTCAAATGAATCCCTTCCTTTTCTTTTTAATGATACGCTTTACAAATCTCTTGTAATCTGTCGATGACGTCATCTGCCTCTTTCCATGAATAAGCCGTAGCTCCAGAAGCGAGCGGATGTCCACCACCATTAAACTCTTTTGCTAATGTATTAATAATAGGACCCTTCGAACGTAAACGCACACGAATTTGATCCTCTTCTTCAATAAATACAACCCACGAACAGATCCCTTTAACACTTCCTAGGCATCCTACCAGCAACGATGCCTCTGATGGTACAACATCATGTTCTGCTAATAATTCTTTTGTTAGCTTTACATGGGCTGCTCCATACTCATCCATTGTAAAGTTCTGATAAATATAGCCTTGTAAATTCAGCAGTTTTTGCTCCATTTCATACATACCATCAAAAATTTGATTTCGATCAAAATCATATGTAATCAGGTCTGCGGCTACTTTAAATGTCTTAGCAGTAGTACTTGGGAATTGGAATCTACCTGTGTCCCCTACAATTCCTGCAAATAATAATCGTGCAGCAGTATCTGACAGTTGCCAGTTCGCCACTGCCTTACCTTCCTCATACAGCTCGTAAATCATTTCACTGCAAGAACTTGCTGCCGTATCCACCCATAAAAGATCACCATAGGCATCATCATTTGGATGATGATCAATTTTAATCATCATTTTTCCCTTTGTATAGCGTTGATCGTCAACACGTTCTGTATTAGCTGTGTCAGTCACAATGACTAAAGCATGTTCATAAACGTCATCCGCTACTTGATCCGGCTGTGCCATAAATGTTAAAGAAGCATCATGGTCTCCTACAGCAAAAACCTTTTTCTCCGGATAATTTGCTAAAATCAATTCTTTTAACCCAAGTTGTGAGCCATATGCATCTGGATCTGGTCGTACATGACGATGAATAATGATTGTTTCATAGGCAGCAATTGTGTCGATGATTTGTCTTTTCACAATAAATTCCTCCAAAATGATAGTAAGAACCGTTAGCATTTTTTCAAAATTATCGTTACAATAATGTCTAGTTATGCTAGGAGGTTTACTATGCTCAATTTAATATTTGTGTTTGCGATAATTATATCTTTTGTCTTTTATTTTTATTTTAAAACAAAACAATTCCGTTCTTCATTACCAATCGCTAAAAATTGGTATAAAAGTAAGGCGAATATCGGCTTCGGTTCCTTCCTACTGTTTTTCGGATTCAATCAAGCCTACTTATTCCCTAGCTTATATACATTTATAATTGTAGCAATTCTTGTCGTGCTAGGCATCTTTGTTGTGGTGGAAAATACGAAAAAAGCGCGTCATTATGGTCAGTTTGTTGAGGAAGAATTCCGCATTAATCGATAATATGTAACAAAGGGATGACCAAGCAATTGCGCTAGGCCATCCCTTTCAATCCTTAACGTTCTAAAAGCTGGAACATCATCATTGCCTTACCAACAAGTATTTGTTGATTATACACTTCAAAATCCATTTTCACAAACTTACGACTCATGTCTAGTATTCGTGGCTTGACTGTAAGTGTACTCTCCATTTGTACTGGTTTAATAAAGTAAATGGTCATATTCTCGGCTACTGCATCTCCACGTTTTCGACGCTTTAATGCAAATGAACCCACTTCAGCTAATAGAGTCGTGAAAGCACCGTAAGAAATCGCCCCGTATTGATTCGTCATTTGCGGTGTAACTTTAAACTCCACAACGAGCTCTTCATCACCAAGTACCTTCATCTCATTTTTCACTAAATCATCAATAGTTTCACCATGCTGTGGCTGTCTTTGAGCTAGCTGTAATGCTTTAAGTACGTCCTGACGACTAATGACTCCTTGTAAAATGTTATCATCATTTACGATTGGTAACAGATCAATGCCTTCCCAAATCATACGATGCCCGGCTGAAGCTACACTCATCTTCATGGAGCCAGCAATTGGATTCTTCGTCATAACCTTTTCAACTAGCTCATTTTCTTCTCGTCCAATAACGTCTTTTACAGTAATCATTCCGACAAGTTTATTTTGATGAGTGACAACTGGAAATGCACCGTGTGTTGTGCGTTCATTCATCTTTTGGAAATGACGGATGGTCTCATCATTTTTCAACGCTGCTGTGTCAGTCATTGGAACATAAATATCTTCAATAAATAAAATATCCTTTTTGATGAGCTGATCATAGATCGCTCGGTTAATCATTGTTGCTACAGTAAACGTATCATAGCTTGTCGAAATTATTGGTAAATCCAATGAATCTGCAAGCTGTTTATTGGCATCCGTTGTATCAAAACCACCTGTAATTAAAACAGCAGCACCTGCTCGTAGGGCATTTTCATGGGCTTTAATACGATTCCCTACAATCAATAAGCTACCCGCATCTGTATAGCGCATCATGTCTTCTAATTGCATGGCCCCTATGACAAATTTCGTTAACGTTTTATGTAGACCAGATTTCCCACCTAAAACTTGACCATCTACGATATTGACAATTTCTGCAAAAGTTAAGCGTTCAATATTTTCTTTCTTTTTCTTTTCAATACGAATTGTTCCAACACGCTCAATTGAACTTACTAAGCGACGGTTTTCTGCTTCTTTTATAGCACGATATGCAGTCCCTTCACTCACTTGCATTTCCTTCGCAATTTGACGTACTGAAATTTTATCGCCCACTGGTAGTGACTCGATGTATTGTAAAATTTTCTCATGTTTTGTAGACAAAATATCACCTATTTCCTAAGCTTCAATTCTGCTCTTAGTGTACCATATTTTTTATAAAAATATTTAATATAAAGTGATCAAATTGTTTAAAAACCCCCACCATTTCAACTACCAGCGTGGTGTCAATTCATATAGTACAGCATTATCAACGATTAGGAACAGTTTACTTTCTCACCAGCTTTTAAAATTTGAACCTCTGAATTTTGTACTAAATCAGCAAAAACCTGTGGATCTTGCTCGATAGGTGGGAATGTATTGTAATGGATAGGTACGACAACCTTAGGCTTTAAGAATGAAACTGCACATGCAGCGTCTTCTGGACCCATTGTAAAATTATCACCGATTGGTAGGAATGCTATATCTATTGGATGTCGTTCACCAATTAATTTCATATCACCAAATAGAGCTGTATCGCCTGCATGATAAATTGTTAACCCTTCAACAAATAGTAATATCCCTGCTGGCATACCCATATAAATAATTTCATTTGTATCTGTTACATAAGAAGAGCCATGGAAAGCTTGTGTAAACTTCACCTTCCCAAAATCAAATTCCTTAGCCCCTCCAATATGCATTGGATGTGTTTTTACTCCCTGCCAGGAAATCCAATTGGCTAATTCATTTGGAGCAATAACTAGCGCATCTTTTTTCTTCGCTAGTTCTACGGTGTCTCCAACATGATCATTATGACCATGTGTTAATAAAATAATATCTGGTGCTTCCTCAGCAACCTTTAAATCTGTTTGTCCATTACCGTTAATAAAAGGATCAATTAAAATTGTTTTCCCATTTGTTTGTATTTTGACAATAGAATGTCCATGATAGCTTATTTCCATCTTCATGTCCTCCTTGATTTATAAATGAAAACCCCTCCATTTTAATTCGCTACCCATGCGCTTTTTCCCTTTTTTTGATATGCTTGTACAGAGAATAATCGTATCACTTCTAACAATTTTATACGTTGTTAGATCACAATTATTCAGTGATAAAAAGGAACAGCCATTTTCTTTAGAAAGTCGAAGGTTCCTCATTAAAATTTCCCATGTACTAAAAAGGAGGACATATTTATGTCAAAGGTTGAAGAAATCCAAAGTTATTTGCAGCAAAATCACATTGATGCGGCATTTATCACTACACCTGACAATGTTTTTTACGTTTCAGGCTTTAAAAGTAATCCACATGAGAGATTACTAGGTGTCATGATTTTTAAAGATGCTGAACCTTTTCTAATTTGTCCGCAAATGGAAATTCCAGATGCAAAAGCGGCTGGCTGGTCTTATGAGGTTATTGGCCACCAAGACACTGACAATTCGATGGAGGTCCTTGCACAAGCCATTACATCACGTAACATTCAACCAACTACGTTTGCCATTGAAAAGGCACAGCTCATTGTGGAACGCTTAGAGGCCCTACAGCAATCCTTCCCACAAGCAAATTTTGTACGTCTAGACGAAAAAATTAATGCAATGCGCGTAATTAAGGATGAAAGTGAATTAGACAAATTACGCAAAGCTGCAGAGTTAGCTGATTATGCTATTGAAATCGGTTGCAAGGAAATTGCTGAAGGTAAAACAGAAATGGAAATTTTGACAGCCATTGAAAATGCTATTCAAGATAAAGGTTGTAAAATGTCCTTTGAAACGATGGTACTGAGCGGACCAAAAACAGCCTCTCCTCATGGTCATCCAGGTGCACGAAAAATAGAAAAAGGGGATATGGTACTATTTGACCTTGGTGTCATTTACGATGGCTATTGCTCAGATATTACACGTACAGTTGCCTTTGGAGAGCCAAGTGAAGCACAAAAAGAAATATATCATGCTGTGTTAGCAGCTAACCAAAATGCCGTTTCAGCTGTGAAACCGGGTGTCCGTGCTATGGACTTAGATAAAATCGCACGCGATACGATTACCGAAGCAGGATTTGGAGAATATTTCACACATCGTCTTGGACATGGTCTTGGCATTTCTGTACATGAATTCCCATCTGTTACAGGAACAAATGACATGACAATGGAAGAGGGCATGGTCTTTACGATTGAGCCTGGAATTTATAAATCAGATGTAACAGGTGTACGTATCGAGGATGATGTTGTTGTAACAAAAGATGGTGTGGAAGTATTAACAAAATTCCCGAAAGATTTAATCATTCTATAAGATAAAAAGGAAGCATTCAAATACCTTCCTGTCTTTTTACTCCATTGAACTATGATCTTTACTAGAGAAATATTTGGAAGAAAAATAACAAAATCCTTCGAGAGTGAATTTCTCGAAGGATTTTTTATTTTTACATGTAATTATTGAATAAGCTCATCCACATTTACATATGGAAGTCCTTGTGAATCTGCAACAGCTTTATATACTAGTTGTCCATCTAAAGTATTAACACCTTTTTTCAGTGCAATATTGTCTAGGCAAGCTTGTTTATAGCCTTTATTCGCAATTTGAAGTGCGTAAGGAATTGTATTATTTGTTAAAGCAATTGTTGATGTACGTGGTACTGCTCCAGGCATATTCGCAACTGCATAATGTACAACGCCGTGTTTTACGTATGTTGGATCATCATGTGTTGTGACACGATCTGAAGAAGCAAAAATACCGCCTTGGTCAATAGCTATATCCACTACTACAGAGCCTGCTTGCATTGATTGAATCATTTCTTCTGATACAAGCTTTGGTGCTTTTGCGCCTGGAATTAATACGGCACCAATTACTAAATCGGAAGTTTTTACAGATTCTGCAATATTATAAGGATTAGAAATCAATGTTTGAACATCACGACCAAACATATCTTCTAGTTGGCGTAAACGTTCAGGGCTTAAATCGATAACTGTTACGTCTGCTCCCATACCAACAGCGATTTTCGCAGCGTTAGTTCCTGCGATACCACCACCAATAACTGTTACTTTACCGCGTTGTACACCTGATACGCCGCCAAGTAAAATACCTTTACCAGCATGATTTCTCTCTAAGAACTGTGCGCCGATTTGTGTAGCCATTTTACCTGCTACTTCACTCATCGGTGTTAATAATGGTAGTGAACCATTTGCTAATTGAACGGTTTCGTAGGCAATCCCTACAACCTTTTTATTTAAAAGTGCCTGAGTCAATTCAACTTCTGGCGCTAAGTGTAAGTAAGTGAATAAGATTTGACCTTCATAGAAGTAATCATACTCAGAAGCTACAGGCTCTTTTACCTTCATAATCATCTCTTGTGACCAAGCTTCTTTAGCCGTTTGCACAATATGGGCACCAGCTGCAATATAATCAGCATCCGTAAAGCTTGATCCTAAGCCTGCTCCAGTTTCAATGTACACCTCATGGCCTGCATGTGTTAAAGTAACAACTCCTGCCGGTGTCATTGCTACACGATTTTCATTGTTTTTAATTTCCTTTGGAATACCAATTTTCATAGTTTCCTATCCCCTTCCATTACGTAAAAAATCAGCATCATTTATGTAATTAAAAATTGATGCACCCCTTGCAATTCCATATTACCAAACAAATAATAAAAAAGCTTTAATTAAAATAAATACAAATAAAATTTCTAACATTTCCAAAATACAAAATATTTAAACGGTGATTTCACATAATAAATTATTATATTTATAAAATAAAAAGGAAAATTATAGTGATATATACTCCTCCATTACGAAAGCCATAATTACGTTTACACGTTGCTAATAGTGGGAATTAAGTAATTATATTTTCTTCATGAAATGCCTTCACATTTTCATAATTTTTCTTCCGGAAAGTATTTCCTTTAGAAAATCATTTGGTATAATCAACATATACAAATCAGGGAGGTTTTTCAAATGGCTAATCATTATAAAAGCATTGTGGTTGCAGTAGACGGTTCTAAGGAAGCTGAATACGCTTTTCGTAAATCAATTGACGTGGCGAAGCGTAATGAGGGTTCTGTATTAAATTTAGTGAATGTTATTGATACACGTTCATTCGCTGCAATTGAAGCATACGACCGTTCCATTGCAGAGCGTGCTCAAGCATTCTCTGAAGAACTATTAAATGGTTACAAAAAGCAAGCTGAGGATGAAGGTATCGCAAACGTTAACCTAATCATCGAATATGGTTCTCCAAAAAATATTATTACTAAAGAGCTTTCTAAAATTGTAGACGCAGATCTAATCATTTGTGGTGCAACAGGTCTAAATGCAGTAGAGCGTTTCCTAATTGGTTCAGTATCTGAAGCAATTGTACGTTCAGCTAATTGTGACGTTCTTGTCATCCGCACACCTGAAAACTAATCAGCAATACATAAAAAGGTATCCTACTGTAGGATACCTTTTTGAATTCTATGAGCAATTACTTGCCCTCTTTCCACATTTTCACTTTTTCAAAGAATAAAGCAAGTGCCTGTTTGTTTTGTATATTTGGTACTTTTGCTAAAAGCACTTCTTTAGGTGATTTACATTCCTTCGATTGCTTTTGCAAGATGACAATGCTCTTTTCTAATGATTTATTGGCAAACATGGAATCAGGTAGTTGAATAATCGCTTGAATCCAAGCATGCTTTTGAATGTATTTATGCAGTTGCTTAGACTGCTCTGAATCAAAAAGATGTGATGGCGCAAGGAAAAATAAGTAGCCACCTTCCTTTGTATAATTCATAGACTGCTCAATAAATAAATGGTGGGCATAGCTCATTCCCTCAGGCGCGCACAATTCATATTCAAGGGCAATTTCTTCATTCGGATAATAACCAACTGGTAAATCACATACTATTGCATCAACAGGATTTGCCAATAAATCTTGTAAGGCATCCTGACGATATAAAGAAATCGGTTGCTCTGTTAAATCAGCTGTAGCTGCAGCCAAACGTATAAGTAGCTCATCTACCTCTACACCAGTAGCCTCCACTTTACCATCCAATAAATTCATAACTGTTAGTAATAAATTTCCCGTACCTACTGCTGGATCCATAATCGAAATTTTGTCATGCTCAAGTCGTTCAGCAAAGATTTGTTCAACAAAATAGCCCACTAATAATCCTAACGTATCAGGCGTCATTTGATGGTTTGGTTGAGAACTTTTACGCATTCCTTTTAGAATGGCAATTTGAATAGACTTGCGGATATCCTCTTTTGTCGCATCCTTTTGTGAGAAATCCACTTCTCCATCCAGCCACGCCTCTAGCCCATCTAGTAACCCCTCTAACAAAGTTGTATTGTGTTCTTTTTCGATTTTTTCAGCATGCTCATTTAGCATAGCAAATAATTTCTCGATGTTTTCCATAGATAACTTCCTTTCAAGCAGAAAAGAGCCGTGACAAACACTCGTCACAGCCCCTTTGTCTAGTATTATCTTAGCCTAAAAGCAGGCCATTATGCTAGTGCTTTAACAGCTTCAATAGCCGCTTCATAGTTTGGATGGTCTGTTGCCTCAGGTACATACTCAACATATGTTACTTTATTGTTTGCATCCACAACAAATACTGCACGTGTCAGAAGACGTAATTCTTGAATATACACGCCATAAGCCTCACCAAATGAAAGGTCGCGGTGATCAGATACTGTTTGAACAGCATCAATACCTGCTGCCCCACACCAACGTTTTTGAGCGAATGGAAGATCTACAGATACTGTATAAATTACTACATTATCGCCTAAGTTAGCTGCTTCTTCATTGAAACGACGTGTTTGCGCATCACATACACCAGTATCTAATGATGGTACTACACTAAATAGACGAATTTTCCCCTCTGAATCTTTTAATGTTACAGGTGAAAGGTCATTCGCTAATACTGTAAAATCTGGTGCAGAATCGCCCACCTTTACTTCATTACCTACTAGTGTCACTGGACCATTTTTAAATGTTACTTGTGCCATATAAACGCCTCCTAATCTTCATATGTACATAATATTACTAAATGAAGGGAATTAATTGCAACTAAGATAGCTTACTTTCTTCTAAGTGTTAACAAGTCATAGAAAAGACCGTCTCTTCATTTGAGACAGTCTCTTGTTTATTGTTCATTTTTTTCTTCTTCTAGTTTTTCTAGCTCAGGTTTTCCCACTTGTTCACTAGACACTATATGCTCTTCCTTTTTCTCTATAGAAAGTGGTACCAAGTTCTTTTCAATATAGACTTTCTCATGCACCACTGTTGTATCGGCGAAATAGTCATGCAACCCTTGATTGTCTGGCAAAATAACTACCAAAATATAAAGAGGCATCACAATATTATTAATAATACGCCCAATCCATTCACGGAATAACACATCTGACCAAGTAAGGTTAGCATGCTTTAATGAAATAACACGTAGCCCAAATACCATCTTCCCTAGCGTTTGACCAAAAAATTTCGTCATAAGGACAAAATAACTGTAATAAAGAATCGCCGATATAATGGAGATTGGAGCATACCAAACTGATTCTGATAAGGACCAGTCCATTAAATAAAAGATAGGGTTAATGAGTATGCCAACTACAGCAGATACAATAAGCCCATCCAATAAAAATGCCCACAATCTGATCCAAAAGCCTGCCGTTTTTAATGTGTAGTTTTTTTGACTTGTTGAATCTTCCGTGCCATTGTTAAAAAAGCCAATTTCCATTGAGGGTGAACCTTGCATAACAACTTCATTGTTTGTCATTGAACTCCCTCCTTAATATTCACCGTATAAATACATCATTTTTGGTGCATTGTAATCTGTCATAATTTTCATTAGCATTTTTTCCTCTGCAGAAGGACCGAACATAGAGCCAATTTTCATACCAACATAAGATTGCCATCCGCCCATATCATAGGCATATTCAAATAATACAGCATCTTCTAGTCCAAAATCTGCGCGTAAGGCTGCAATGGCAGCTTCTTCGTCGCCAATTTCATCAACTAAACCGGCTTCAAGTGCTTTTGTACCGCCAAGGATACGACCATCCGCCACCTTCTTCACATCAGCTTCTGACATATTACGTCCTTGTTCAACGATATCTACAAATTCTTCGTATGTTTCATTGATCATATCCTGCATCATTGCTCGTTCTTCTGGTGTCACATC
Organism: Lysinibacillus sp. GW247-5R2A; assembly: GCF_059424475.1. NCBI lineage: Bacteria > Bacillati > Bacillota > Bacilli > Caryophanales > Bacillaceae > Lysinibacillus > Lysinibacillus sp. GW247-5R2A. Next base: position 133,152 of record NZ_JBWKZL010000006.1, read on the forward strand.
ACGCATTGGACTTAGCATATCCTTATGCTCGCCAGATTTAAACGTTTCGAATTTGACACCTACTTTTTCAGCCAATGCTTGGTAATTAATAGATTGCATGATTACACCTATCGAGCCTGTTATCGTATCACGATGAGCAAATATTTTATCTGCTGGTGCTGAAATATAATAACCACCCGATGCTGCCATCGAATCCATCGATACATAAATTGGAATTTGTCGTTCTTCTTTAATTTTCAATAGCCTTTTATAAATTTCAGCAGATTCTTTTACCCCTCCACCCGGAGAGTTAACACTTAAAACAATTCCTTGAATCGTATCATCGTACAAAATATTATCCAATTGGTCTAGGAAGAATTGATGATCATATGCAACAGGCTGCCACAGTGAACTTGATCCAATATCTTGGATTGTTCCATCTACCTTTAAATAGGCAATCCTTTTATCATAATTATCTCCTTCAATGACATTTTCATATACATCTAGGTTATTTCCTGCCATTAAACTATCAAAATTACCTAGGAAATCTGCTTTAAATAGCGCAAAAATGGTATTAATCCCTAATGAAAATAGTAAAAGAACACCAGCCACTATTAATGCAACCCACCTTTTAACATTCATGTCTTTCCGCCTCCTTAACTCGTAATACGTATGACTTGCTCATTTGTTTCATTTTTTTGCAATAATATGCAAAAAGATTTATTCTATTTATTTCCTCATAATACCTTACCTAAAAATAAAAAAAAAATCAAAGTTCATTTCTTTGCATGAACTTCGATTTTCGACATTATTTCCTAGGAAATGATTATTGTACAAGATGTATTAATTCTTGTTCTCTTAATTCGACACGTCTAATTTTACCAGATGCAGTTTTGGGTAACTCAGTAACAAATTCAATAGCCCGTGGGTATTTATAAGGTGCCGTTAATGCTTTGACATGATTTTGAAGGGTTTGAATAAGCTCTTGATTACCATTAACACCATCATGAAGAATAATAAATGCCTTAACGATGTTCCCGCGAACTGTATCGGGACTTGCAATGACAGCAACCTCTTTCACAGTCGGATGCTTCATCAGCGCATCCTCTACTTCAAAAGGTCCAATCGTATAGGCTGAGGAAATAATAACATCATCTCCGCGTCCTTCAAACCAAAAATAGCCGTCCGCATCTTTATAAGCTCGGTCCCCTGTTATATACCAATCACCACGAAATTGTAAATTAGTACGTTCAGGATCATTTAAATATTTTTTAAAAAGTGCAGGTGTTTCTCGATGAACAGCAATATCACCTACTTCTCCTATAGCAACTGGCTCGCCAAAATCATCTACAATGTCAACGGTATTGCCTGGCGTAGGTTTGCCCATCGAACCAACTCTTGCCTCCATACCAACCATAGTTCCTACAAGAAGAGTATTCTCAGTCTGACCATAACCATCTCGCACTTGTAGATGGAAGGTGTCAAAGAATTTTTTAATGACTTCACTGTTCAATGGCTCACCTGCTGAAACAGCTTGTCGAATTGAACTGATGTCATACTCTTGTAAATGTTCAAGTGCTGCCATAAAACGATATTCTGTCGGTGTGCAACATAAGACGTTCATCTTAAATTTTTCAAGCAATGCTAAATATGTTGCAGCGTCAAACTTTCCTGTATAAACAAATGCAGTGGCACCGCTGCCTAAAATCGCGAGGAACGGACTCCAAATCCATTTTTGCCATCCTGGTGCTGCAGTTGCCCAGACAATATCATTTTCTTGTACTCCTAGCCAATGTGGGGCTGTTGTCCGTAAATGTGCATAGCCCCAGCTATGCGTATGAACAGCAGCTTTCGGGTTTCCTGTTGTGCCACTTGTGTAAGCTAAAAAGGCATGGTCTGTACTTTTTGTTGGTGAAGAACTTATGTAAGTTGTTGGTTGCTTTCGCATTTTGTCTACTAACGGCTGCCATGGTTCATGTGCATTTCCGATAACAAATTGCTGTATATTTTGTAAATTTCCTACTTGATCAAATTGCTCAATATAAGGCTCAAAGGCTACAACGGCTTTAGCATCAGCATGATGAATACGATACTCAATATCTTTTGCTCTTAGCATTTCAGAGCTTGGAATGATTGTTAAACCCGCTTTTAATGCAGCAATATAGACAATGTATGCTTCTACTGAGCGTGGTACCATCACTAAAATGACATCACCTTTAGTTAATCCATTTTTTGTAAAGACATGTGCCGCCTGATTCGCTCTTTCAAGTAAATGTGCGTAGGTGATAAATTGTACATCAGAATGCTCATCATAAATAATCAATGCATTTTTAGTTGAATCCTTTGCATATTTTTCAAATTCATCTGTTATGTTATACCATTCTGGTGCTACTAATTCTTGTCTATTCATGGCAAATGCCCCCTTTTGTTAAGACACATTATACTCCTTTCTTAGTATTTTCAATGGTTTACACTTGATTTAAGTAAAGTCATGACAACTATCATGCTTAGCTATATGGCATCAGTCACGTTTTGTCGATAGGAAAACTTGCTATTGAATACATATGAAAAGTATGGTACATTTTGGTCAACTAAAAGCAAGATTGCAGGGGGACTCATAAAGAGTTGAGAAGGTAAAACCTGACCCTTTGAACCTGTTAGTTAATACTGACGTAGGGAGCAATGAACATCGTTTTTTCAGATGAAAGGCTCTTTTTCGTGCATTTTTACGTAAAAAGGGCCTTTTTTGCATGCTTACGTCCACCCATAAAGGAGGACTACAATGATTTTTCAAACAATTCGTCAACAACAACCGCTTATTCACTGTATAACTAATTATGTCGTGGCTAATTTCCAAGCTAATGGTCTATTAGCATTAGGTGCCTCTCCTGTCATGGCTGATGATAGCCATGAGGTGGAGGAAATGGTCGCCATTGCAGACGCTCTTTTAATCAATATTGGTACACTAAATGATCGAACAAAAGAGTCGATGCTGTTAGCAGGAAAAAAAGCAAATACCCTTGCCATTCCTGTTATATTAGATCCGGTTGGCGCAGGTGCCACAGTTTATCGCAAGGAAACCGTACATCAATTACTTTCAGCTATACAATTTGCAGTCATACGCTGTAACAAGGGAGAGCTTGCGGCATTAGCCAATGTGGAATGGCAACAAAAAGGTGTTGATAGTGGTGAGGGATTTATTGTCATAGAGACTGAGGCTATATTATTGGCTCAACGCTACAACTGTCTAGTCATTGTTACAGGCAAACATGATTTTTTAACAGACGGTGTGCAGAGCCAATGGATTACTGGTGGAAATTCACAAATGACCGAAGTAACGGGTACAGGCTGTTTACTTAGTGCTATATGTGGAGCAGCCTACTCTTCAGGAGATGATCCGTATAGCCAATTAGCGGAAACACTGACATATTATAAAAAAGCAGCTGAGTTAGCATCTGCATTTACAGAGGATATTGGGGATATTCAAATTGCTTTGCTTAATGCCTTACATCGTCTTTCAAAGGAGGGTGAGGCTTCATGCATATTGTAACGACAATTGCAGGCTCAGATAGTGGCGGTGGCGCTGGCATTCAGGCTGATTTAAAAACATTCCAGGAATTAGGAGTTTTTGGCACCTCCGTTATTACAGCATTAACTGCTCAAAATACACTTGGTGTAATGGGGGTTTTCCCGATTGACGTTGACTTTGTTGAAAAACAATTTCATGCATTACTAGAAGATTTTTCGATTGCTGCGATTAAAACAGGGATGCTTTATTCCTCGGAAATTATTCAAGGTATTGCACACATTATTGACGATTTAAAAATCCCACTAATTGTTGATCCCGTTATGATTGCAAAAGGTGGAGAAAGCTTACTGCAGCAAGAGGCAATCGAGGCCATGCGCATGTTTTTACTACCCCTTGCTACAATTGTGACACCAAATATACCGGAAGCAGAGGCACTTACGGGAAGAAAAATAAATCAATTCTCTGATATGGAGGAGATTGCTCAATGCTTTTTCCAACTAGGTGTTCAATGTGTCATCATTAAAGGTGGGCATCTACCTAATTCGTTATATGCAATTGATTATGTATTTATAAAAAATGACAAATCATTTTCCATGCAGTCTCCTCGTATTACGACGAAAAACACACATGGTACAGGTTGTACTTTTTCAGCAGCCATCACGGCTTTTCTTGGTCAAGGTTTGACCATTGAAAAAGCTATTATCGAAGCTAAAAAATTTATACAATTAGCCATTATGCATGATTTAGCCATTGGTAATGGTCATGGCCCCACAAATCATTTTGCTTATCAGCTACATAAAGGTGCCTGCGAGGTGAAATTACTTGAAACGTGAAGATTTACAGCTCTATTTTATTATGGGTACAAGCAATGTTTCCCAACAGGAGCCTTTAGCTGTACTCGAACAAGCGCTGCAGGCTGGCATTACTATGTTTCAATTACGCGAAAAGGGTCCTTACGCATTAACAGGATTAGCTTATGAGCAATTTGCCCGCCAATGTCAAAAACGATGTCAACATTATCGTGTGCCGTTTATTATCAACGATGATGTGGATCTAGCGGTTCGACTTGGTGCTGATGGTGTTCATATTGGCCAAGATGATGAACAGATTGCCATTGCACGTAAAAAAATGGCAAACCGGCTCCTTGGCGTTTCTGTACATTCACAGGAAGAACTACAAACGGCTATTGACCATCATGCGGACTATGTAGGAATTGGACCTATTTTTGCCACAACATCTAAAAATGATGCACAGCCACCATGTGGCACTAATTTTTTACAGCAAGCTTCCAAATACCAACCTCACTTGCCTATCGTAGCCATAGGTGGAATAAATGGGACAAATGCTAATATTGTTTTGCAAGCTGGGGCTGATGGAGTTGCTGTTATTTCTGCTATCTGTGACAGTAAGGATATTGAACAAACAGTATCCATGTTTAAGTCTTTATTTCGCATAAAAAAATGATTGATAAACAAACTAAAACCAGTGCCTTTTACGGTCACTGGTTTTGAGTTTATAAATGCTTAGTTAGCATTTATTAGTTGTTGTTGTTTGGCATACCTTTTAATTGAGATTCTGCCATTTGTACAAGACGTTTAGTGATTTCACCACCAACGGAACCGTTAGCACGAGCTGAAGCGTCAGCCCCTAATTGAACACCAAATTCTTGTGCAATTTCGTATTTCATTTGATCAAGTGCTTGTTGTACACCAGGTACTGCAAGCTGGTTTGAACTGCGGTTGTTGTTTGAAGCCATGTTTCTCACCTCCTTGTGAATATAGAATGTGCGTTATTAGATTTTTAATACAAAAAAAATAAAGGTAAAATGTACCTCTATTGGCATTTGGGGAACTATACAAAAAAAGCCGTCTCAAATAAGCTATTTGAGACGGCTTTTGAAATTTTGATTTATAAAAGATCAGCAAACTTATCTTGCTTTTGCTCTTCTTCTTTCTTAGGGAAGATATAGACCTCACGATTTTTGACCGCGCGTGCTATCAGTTCATCAAAATCAGAAAAGCTTTCGTAATGCTCAACCTTTTCGAGCTTAGGCTTTGTTTTAGGACTTGCAGGCGTAAAGATTGTACAGCAGTCCTCAAAAGGCTGAATAGATGTTTCATATGTGCCGATTTGTTCAGCTAACTCAATGATTTCTAATTTATCTGATGAAATTAACGGTCGTAAAATAGGTGTATTCGTTACTGCATTGATTGCTGTTAAGCTTTCAAGTGTTTGACTTGCTACTTGTCCAAGACTTTCTCCTGTGACAATCGCAAGAGCACCGATTTCTTCTCGCACTTGATCAGCAACCTTCAACATCATACGACGAGTTGTTGTCATCGATACATTAGAAGGTACTTTTTCTTTAATCAGAACTTGTATTTCAGTAAAAGGAATAACATGCAATCGGATATTAGCACCAAATTTCGTTAGCTCATTTGCAAGCACTTTTACTTTTTCCAATGAATTTTCGCTTGTATAGGGTGGACTAAAAAAGTGAATGGCTTCTAAACGGACTCCGCGTTTCATCATTAAATAACCTGCAACTGGACTATCAATCCCACCTGAAAGCATTAACAATGACTTCCCGTTTGATCCTACAGGCATTCCACCTGCACCTGGAATGACTTGTGCCATCATATAGGTTGCATCATGGCGGACTTCTACACGTAGCTCAATATCAGGTCGCTTCACTTTAACAGATAAATTATTAAATTGAGGTAAAACATATCCACCAATCTCCCGTTGAATCGCGTGTGATTCTAATGGGAAGGTTTTATCGGTACGTTTCACTTCCACTTTAAACGTATATGGCTTTTCTTTAAATGTCTCCATTATTGTAATCGCCAGCTTTTTCATACTTTCCATATCTTTTTCACATGCTGCAACAGGACTAAATGATTGAATACCAAAAATTTTAGGCAAACCTGTTACTAATGTTTGCATTTGTGCTTCATCCTCTATCGCAATAAACATTCGATCACGTTCTGTACGAATATGGAGATGTCCTAAATCCGCAAAAGCATGACGGATATTTTCACGTAAACGGCGGATAAAATCCATCTTGTTGCGACCTTTTGTAGAAAGTTCACCATATCTAATTAAAATTTCTTTCCAAATCATTACTTTATTTCTCCTTTAAGCTCTAGCATTACTTCTGCTAATACTTGTTTAAACTTTTCAATATCTTCGACGGTGTTATGTGCACCAAAACTAATACGGATGACACCTTTTTTATAATGCTCATCTAGATGCAATGCTTCGACAACATGACTGGTTTTAGTTTGCTTCGAAGAACAAGCACTGGATGTTGATACAATAACGCCTCGTTTTTGCATCGCATTAATAATGACTTCCCCTTTTAAATCGCGAACACTGAAAGATAAAATATGTGGCGCTCCCTGCGGAGTCGATAAAATATGAATAGCTTCTCCATATTCGTGTAGCTGTGCAAGTATTTCATCATGCCATTGACGATAATTTTTTGCATGGTCATTCATGGTTTCAACCGCCATACGAGCTGCCTTTGATAAAGCGACAGCTTGTGGAACAGCCACAGTCCCACTACGCAATCCAAATTCTTGGCCACCACCAAGTGCATATGGCTGCCATCTTATCGCTTTACGGAATGCTAATACACCAGAGCCTTTAAAGCCATGAATTTTATGGCCTGAGATTGAAATACAATCTGGTCCCTCTTCACCCTTAAAGGATACAGGCAATTTTCCAAAGCTTTGGACAGCATCCACATGTAAGGCTGCGCGACTCATTTCATGGATTAATTTAGCAGCTTTCTCTATCGGTTGAATCGCACCCATTTCATTGTTTACATGCATCATACTTACTAAAATTGTATCTTTTCGTATTTTTGTACGAAGCTCATCCAACGAAATAACACCACGCTGATCAACATTTAAATATTCCACTTCAAAGCCCTCTTTTGAGAGCTGTTTAACAGTCTCTAAAACAGAAGGATGTTCTATTTCAGTCGTTAAAATATGCTTTCCTATATGTGTATTGCTACGTGCTATCCCAAAAATCGCCGCATTATTCGATTCCGTACCACCTGAAGTAAATAGCACATTTTTTGCTTCAGTTTGCAAAATATCTGCTACTTGCTCACGTGCACGCATTAATAAATCATTTGCTTCAACACCCATCGCGTGGATAGATGCAGGATTGGCATAATACTGCTCATTCACAACCATAAACGCCTGTAGAACTTCTTTTAATGGTTTTGTTGTGGCACTATTATCTAAATAAATTGTATCGTTCATTATATTTTCACACACTTTCAAAACGTTGATGTAACGGTTTTTATCATAACGCAATCTGTGGAGATTGACCACTAACTTTAACGATAATTCATATTTTAGTCATTAGAAAGGATCGCACTTACAATTTTTTTAACATCGTAATAAATTCCGTTGGCGTACTAAATTCAAGCTCTTTCACGAATCCTAATTTTTCATAAAGGAATATCGCTCGCTTATTGAATTGGGCAACTGTTAAACGGAGTGGCATACCGTAGTCTTGCTGGATATTCTTGATGATGAATGAAAAGAATTTTGTACCAAAACCTTTTCCTGTTAGCGTTGGCTTCATGCCAATACCAATATCTATATACTCTTCTGAATAAGCGTTAAAATCATGTCCTTTTGGCACTTGGGCAGCTGACCCCGTGCAATAAAAACCGATTAATTCCTCTTGTTCATTCATAATGGCGAAGTAAGGATTATCAAAAAATTCTCGTAAGGCTTCCTCGGATAATTCATTATTATAAAAATCATAGGGCTCTTCATATTGCCAACATATAATTTCGTGAGCATACTTTTCATCCATATTTCGAATTAATAGTTCCACTCGTATCACATCCTTTTACAAAATTTAAAAAGAAAGCTGCCTAAAAAGTAATTGCTATACTTTTTAGACAGCACAAATGTAGTTTTAATTTTTTGCCATAGACTGTTCTGCAACCATTTCTTGGATGCGTTTTAATGCACCTGGCTCCATTTCTTCCACTGCTGTCCCTGCTTCCTCTAATGCTTTGGAATAACGGAATTGATGGAATGCTTCCTCAGCCTCTTTTAAACGTGCATTTAATGTCGGGTTAGATGCACGATGACGATTCCCATACTGAATAATGCGTTCAATAAGCATTACATTCTCTATTAATTCATGAGCTTTTGCTTTAACATCCTCAACACAAAGTGTCGCAGCAGTTAAATTATTATGAACTGTTCCCATATTAAGCGGAACTTCCTGCAGACTTTGCATAACAACATATATATGCTCTGCCGCTTCATCAAGTCGTGCGTCCATCTCCTCTGGGACTCCTGGAATATTCGCCTTATTTAGGAGACGATCCGTATCTTGTAATATTTTCTTTAAGTTTTCGACTTGAGCACGGGCCTTATTTTCATCAATACGAAGTTTTTTCATTGTATTAGACAGATGACCTTGCTCTTCATGGATTCGTTCAAGCTCTTCACTTATTTCTATTAATTCTTCTTGCAAGCTTGAATACGCAGACTTTTCTTCTTTGACACGCATGGCTAATAAATCATAACGACGTTGCAGTGCTTCCAATTGCTTTAATGCAGCTTTTGGAATTTCAGCATCCTTTTCGTTTAAGTGATAGCTTTGTTGTACATAGTTTGCCTCATCACTCACTGATTTTGTAGACGTTATAACGTTTGTGATTGAGCTTAATAAACGATCACAATTTTGATCCACATAATTTTTGGCAATAACCTCTTTTTCCAGTAAATCATAAAAATGATCGATTTCTTCATTTATTTCTGTTACACGAGGTTTAACAACCATTAAATTTAGCTCTGCTAGGTCATTTTTTAACGAAGTAAATTCGTTTTCATACTTATTTAATGCTTCTGCTAATTCTAAATGCTGCAGATAGTAAGATTGGTCTTCCATTTCCCGTTGACCATTACGCAATTCCTGAACTGCTCCCGGGAGCTTAACTTGTAATTCCGTCAAAATTGTTGGGACATCATTAATATATTCGAATGTCTGCTGTGATTCCTGATTTAAGCTAATCACAATTTCCCTTGCTTGCAAGTAATTACCCTCATTCGTCAGAACATCAAATTTGTCAAACTTCTCAACAAATTCCTCTAGCTTTTTCTCCAGTGCAGGTAATGCTACACCGAAGGAATGCTGGTGTGCTAGCAATGTTTTTCTCGCAGAACGGTAATATTCCTTTAACTGTTCAATTTCAATTCTATTTTTTTCTTCGCTGCCAATTAATTCATTTAATTCCTCTAAAATTTTATCTTTATCTTGGTCACATTTTAAGATATAGTCTTCGATTTCACGTTCAATTAATGTCGCTTTTTTAAAACGAAGTCGATTAATTTGATCTTCTGCATCAAATAAAAGTGAATCGATTTTAGTCATATGTACATCGATGACTTCATCCCAAATATTGCGCCATCGTTCAAACATTTCTTCCGTTTCACCGTTCATGTTCAAAGATTTTACTTTTGAAATTTCTTCATTTATAGGTTTATGTTGTATTTGTAATTTTTCATTTTCAAGTTTTGCAATAATTGCAACATGTTTTCTTCGCATCATAAATCCTACTATGGCTAAAATTAATAGTAGGATAATCGGAATGATGATATACTCCATCGTAAGCCTCCTATTCTACAATAAACGAATTGGCTAGTTGTATTTATTATATACTATGTTTTCGCCTTTTGTACTAAAATTTAAGTGATTTTCAGAAAACTGTATTTTTGCTATTGTAAAATATTAAAATAGCGGTCTATAGATCTAAAGGAGTGGTACATTTTGAAACGTGATGGGCATATACATAGTCCTTATTGTCCACATGGCAGTTCGGACACGTTCATTCAATATATTGAAAAAGCAATTTCTCATAATTTCACAGATATAACGTTTACAGAACACGCCCCATTACCAGACGGTTTTATTGATCCTACACCACAGCAAGATAGTGGGATGAAAGCCGAGTATCTTATGCCATATATTGAAGAATTACAATGCCTGCAAAAACAATATGCAAAAGATATTCGTATTCGTATTGGGTTAGAAGTTGATTATATCAAAGGATTTGAACAAGAAACTCGTCATTTTCTTGATACATATGGACATTTTTTAGATGATGCCATCTTGTCCGTTCATTTTTTACAGTGGGAGAACACCTTTGAATGTATCGACTTTTCTCCTGAATGTTTTATTGATTTCTCTAAGAAAGTTGGCTCTGTTGAACAGGTGTATCATTTATATTATGATACAGTCCTACAATCTATAAAGGCAGACCTTGGTTTCTATAAACCAAAACGAATTGGACACCCATCACTTATTCATAAATTTCAGCTAGCACATCATGAGAAAATAAATGACGACACTCGAATTCATCAAGTTTTAGATATTATGAAGCAAGATGGCTATGAATTAGATATAAATAGTGCTGGTTTAAGTAAGCCATTGTGTCAGGAGCCCTATCCACCACTTGCCTTTATCAATTATTGTCATGCTATTGAATTACCTTATGTATTTGGTTCAGATGCCCATAACGTGGCTGATTTACATCAACATTATAATGTTATATTACCGATCTAAATAACTTTTAAACGAGGTGCTTATATGTTTACACAAATTAATTATGAAGGATCTATTGCTGACCAATATCTTACACTATCTAAGCAATTAGATGCACTACTAACTGGCGAAACCGATCAGATTGCAAATTTAAGCAATGCTTCTGCCATTCTTAATCAATTTCTAACAAATATTAACTGGGTCGGCTTCTATCTCTTACAAGAGGATGAGCTTGTACTTGGACCATTCCAAGGTCTGCCTGCCTGTGTTAGAATTCCGGTTGGCCGTGGAGTTTGTGGAACTGCTGTGGCAACAAAAGAAACGATTGTTGTCAAAGATGTACACGATTTCCCAGGACATATTGCCTGCGATGCTGCCTCCCAATCTGAAATTGTCATACCCTTAATGAAGCAAGGTGAGATTATTGGTGTACTTGATATCGATAGTCCTACTGTAAATCGCTTCTCCCAGGATGATCAAGATGGCTTAGAGCAATTTGTTCAAACATTACTGCTTCACATATAAGATGTTAAAAAATTGCCCTGAAATGCATTGTCATTTCAGGGCAAATTATTTTATAGTACCATTTACATGAACGCCATCCATCTTATTGGTTTGTTTGAAAAGAATCACCATGGATGCAAAAACGATTTTTACCACTATTTTTTGCTTCATATAAAGCCGTATCGGCATGTAAGAAAACAGATTGGAATGCCGGTCGGTCTTGATCATTCCATGTAATGAGACCTGCTGAAATCGTTACTTGAGGGTCCGTGGCACTTGGGATTACTTCAACGATGGTTGCTGCTAATTCTAAAGCTTCTTTTTCACTGATATTAGGGACATATACAGACATCTCTTCGCCGCCCCACCTTGCACAAATTCCTCGACTACCTATTGTTTCCCTCAACTGAGCGGCAATCTGCATAAGAATTTTATCACCTACTTGGTGACCATACGTGTCATTAATTCGTTTAAAATTATCAATATCAATAAGTAAAAACATACCGGATTGATCATATTCAAGCGACTTTTCTACAAAATGATCTAAGTAACTACGTGCATATAGCTTTGTTAAATGATCCAAATCGACCATTTCCTGAAGCTGTGTTCGTAAAATAGAGTTTGCAATTGCTAAAGATGAGTGATGGATTAAAGACTGCATTAATTTAAAGCTATCAAACGAAAAGAAATACGGCTCTTTATGTAAGACGATACTAAAGCCATTAATCTTTTCTTCCATTAGAATGGGGATAGCCATTATGGAACGATAATCAATTTGTTTAGAGGTTAATCGACTAAAATCAGCTATAAACAGCGGATCATTAGTTTGAGTAAAATGTTGTTCAACATGCTTAATATACGTTTGACCCTCTTCAGAACTAAATAACGAAGTACTTGCCCCCGTTACTTCAAAGGTGTCATCTTTTTTAAATGCGAAGCAAACTTCCATTGGTTGAAAAGATTTTAGTAACTGCTTTTGTAGGAAAAGTAACATTTCATGAATGTCAATCCTCATATTTAAACGATGTGATGTTTCATTGATAAGTTGTAAGTCACTGACGAGGCGATGCGACTGATGATATAACTTTGCATTTTCTAGTGCATTTCCTGACGCCTGTGCAAGCATCCGTACAAAATCTTTTTCAGTCGTTGAAAAAAGGTAAGTAGTTGGAGCACTTACTTGTAATATACCATAAATTGCCTGCCTTCCTTTAATAGGTGCATTTAATAATCGGCAATTTAAATCACTCGCAAGTTCAGTTGTTAATTCTCCTGATACAAAAGCCTCAATAGTTGTAGGTCTTTCGGATAAATAATCAAAAAGCTTAATATCGATGGTCGTGTGTCGGTCTTGATCATTCGATAATATAAGCTCTACATTAAATTCAGGGAAGTTATCCCTTATATTTTTCAATACATTTTCTAAAATTAAATCAATATCCATTGTTGAATGAAATAAATCAGTCATGTTATATAGTTTTCTATATTGGTCTTCATTTATTTTTACATCTAAATTATCTCTCATCATTTGAAGAACCTGAGAAAGTATTTCTATACATTTTTCGCCGTAATCTGAGGTCATAAAGTCTGTCCAAGACTCTGTTGCCTCCACAAGTAATACACCAATGGGATTATTGCCCTCTGCTTGGAAAAGCACCATATCTGTCATCATTGAATAGGCCTGTCTTGCCTTTAATATATAAGGAATTTTCACTACTTTTTGTTGATAAAAACTAGCTTCGATCATCAGCCATGACACAGCATTTAGCTTTGTTTCAATTGTTAATGAAGCCATCTCCTCAATAGGTATTAAAGAATTACCTTCAAAACTAAGAAAAGCTACATTATCAATTTCCAAGTGTTTCTTAAGACACTGTTTTAATGAATAAAAATACCCATTAAAACTAGCTTGTTCTTCATTAGAACTCACCCAAAAGCTCAAAACATCAGATTTTATATATTTTAGCGTTTGTAAATGGTCTGTCATGAAATCACCTTTTCTATATAACGTCCAAATCAATTACTATTAACTTATAATATATTATACATAATTTGTGTCATTTTGACTATGTAAATTCTCCCTTACTTTTACATTTTAGATTTTACAGCGTATCTTTAACTATTTCTGACACATAAGGAATGTACAGTGAGGAATTTTCTACTATACGCCTGTTACAAAATTTTAAATACTAATAATTGACGTACATGTCCTAAGCAGTTACAATGAAGTTTGTGTAAAATAAACGCAGCAGTGGTATAAGCTTATATTGTATTTTATTCCTCTATTTTCTTCTGTACAACTACTTAGATAGTCAACTATTAAAAATAGATGGTGTATTGCGTAACCTAACGGCTGCATAGGCGAAAATACATGAAAATAAAATGCGTGTAAGAATGGGTACTACTGGTTTTTGTTTTACAACAAAAAAACCAAATTTAAAGGAGGAGACAACAATATGTCTCGTTATACAGGTCCATCTTGGAAATTATCACGTCGTCTTGGTATCTCACTAAGCGGTACAGGTAAAGAAATCGAAAAACGTCCTTACGCACCAGGACAACACGGTCCAAACCAACGTAAAAAATTATCAGAATACGGTTTACAACTTCAAGAGAAGCAAAAACTTCGTCACATGTACGGCATGAACGAACGTCAATTCCGTACATTGTTTAACCGCGCTGGTAAAATGAAAGGTGTACACGGTGAAAACTTCATGATCCTTCTTGAAACTCGCCTTGACAACTTAGTTTACCGTTTAGGTTTATCTCGTACTCGTCGTGGAGCTCGTCAATTAGTTAACCACGGTCACATCTTAGTAGATGGCAAACGCGTTGACATTCCATCATTCAGCGTAAAACCAGGTCAAACGATTTCTCTTCGTGAAAAATCTCAAAACCTTGCTGTTGTAGGTGAAGCAATCGAAGTAAACAACTTCGTACCTGACTACTTAACATTTGACGCTGACAAAAAAGAAGGTACATTCACTCGCCTTCCAGAGCGTTCTGAGTTATCAGCAGAAATCAACGAATCATTCATCGTAGAGTACTACTCTCGTTAATTTTTTAACGATAGAAATCTTCGGATTCTTAAACCCCGTTACCTTGGTATACCAAGTGTTTACGGGGTTTTTGTTTTGTATTTCACTTTCGATTTTCACATTTTTTATGGGGGTTTTTGGGGGCAGACAGGAGTAATTAGCTTCATATTTAACCTCACGTACTACAGCCTTTCATATTATAACTAGTCGTTTTTACTTCAACAAAATTATTTACTTCTTCAATATATATAGTTGCAGACTAGCCGCTTATCGATAAAAGAAAAACCAGAATGGATTTCTCCATTCTGGTTAAAGTCATACTTTTTGGGCTTCCTATAAATAATTCATTAATTATAATCGCTCTAAATCTTGGTACTCTTTCATATAAGGACCATCCTCTGCCACAAATGAATGATACATGGCCTTTACTGCAAAATTTTTCTCTAAACCCATTTCAGATTTTAGCTTTTTTAATTCATCATGCAGCGCTCGATGTTCATTGATAAGCTTTAGCATAACTGTTTTATTATATTTCATTACATTCGTCCTTTTGTTTAATGACAACTTTAAAATAATTAAATGCTGTTTATTCGATTTTTTCCTTCTAAATACGCATTAATGCACCATTAGGCTTTGGTAATTCTTGAGCAGATATTTGATTCATTTTACAAAAATGTTGAAAAAATTGTTGTGCCTGCTCCCGTTCATTTGGATCACTTTTCAACGACATGATATCAAGTAAAATTTGAGCCATCCATATATTTTCAAAATAACGGTATTTACCTGTATTCCATGTCATTTTGTCAGGGGATTTTTCGTTTGTATAATATTTCCAAAAAAGCAGCTGATCCGATTCCTGTTCTGTCAGTTGAATTCTGTATGTTGAATGAGCAGGAATATATCCGTTTTCACAAATTTTACCGACAAAATCTTCTTTCACCATATAGACACCTAAGATGCGTCTTTCTTTTTCAAGCTTAGTGGAATCTATTGCTGTTAATAGCACAGCGCTATTTGGGTGCAAGCGGCTCGGCTTGTTCGGTTTTCCTTTATTATTGCCACTTTTTAAGACTCCTGAAAAAACTTTCCACTCTGAAAAAGCAGTATTCTGTTCCTCTGTATCACACCAAAAAACCATTTGTGATGCAGGATGAAGTTTATGGTTTTTCATAAGTTTTTCATGTTCCAAGCGAAGTGCCAGTTTTTTTCGTTGTAGATTTTTTTCCTCTTCCTTCTTCAATTCCGCTTCTTTTCTTTCATTTTCCTTTTTTTGTATAATTTCTTCGAGTGACTTAGCATCACTTTTATCATGCAGCTGTAGATGTTTTCCAAAAACATCAGGGAAAACAAACTTTTTATTTTCAGATGCGAAATCGATTTCAATACTAGAATCATTATGCTTAACGATACTACCTACACCGAAACGCTTGTGCGTAACTTTCTTATTAATTAGATTCATTATTCTAGTCCTCCTTATGGAATAAAAAACTCGGTTTAAAAGCTTACATCACTGTGCTGATTTTTTTCTTTAGCTTAAAAAAGGTATTAAAAAAGTACCCAAATTCTTCTGTAAAAAGGACATCGGATTTTGAAATACAATTTCAAAAAAATGATTATAAGACTATTATAACATTTTTTGAAAATTTCACAAATTTATTGTTGACAACATATTTTATTGTAAGGTAAAATTATAATTTATTCTCTGAATTTCTTTAAAATAAAGACCTCCAACAAGTCTCGAAACTTCTGGAAAGTGCCAGTATAAAAACCCCTTGTCCTGCACCTCTAATCGAAAACAAATAGTCTAAGTAAATGATTCCACAATTATGTACCATATAAAAAACCCCATTTTTGCAAATGATTATTGCAAAAATTAGGGTCAGAATTTGTTTAAACCAAGCTTATCGCTCTCTCTAGATACCAAACTAAAATTTAGCCTGATTTGTCTATCAAGATTCAGGGCTTTTTCATCATTTATTCGTAAGCTATGAACAATCAATTCGAACCTACGCTTTTTCCACTTTTAATCATTAGCGCAGAAACTAATCCAATACTAAGTGTAGTAGCGAGTAGAAGGAAGGCTACAGTAAAGCTACCCGTTTGGATTAAATAAACAGATATGAATGGTGCAACACTTGTTCCAGCAAATAAAATGACAGTATACATAGAGACCGCAATCCCTCCCATATTCCACCCTAACTGACTAACAAGTGTTACTAATGAAGGAACAGCCAGTGCAATCCCACCGACAAATAAAATACTAATGATCGTTAAACCAGCGATAGTTGAAATAAAGCTCATCACTGTTAGCGAAATAATCGAAAGACATAAGGCCATTTTTAATACACATAGTACATTAAACCGCTTCGCTAATTTACCTGCAAATGGTGACATCACCATTCCTACTATCCCAAAGGCACGAATGTAAATGAGGTTTTGACTATTCATACCGAAGGAATCACTCGTTAAATATGCACCTAAAATAATGTACATACTGACAAATGACATTAATAATACAAACGCAATGATATAACTAAATATCAAATTTCTATTGGTAAAAATAATACCGATTCTCTTCAGAGGAGCCCATATATTTTTAGATTCGTTCTGAAGTACTCCCTTCGGTAAGATCCACACGACTAACAAAGCAGTTATAACATACACTGCAGCAAGCACATAAAAAATGACGTGCCAATGACTATGTTCACTTACATATCCACTAAACACCTGCCCAACTATACCCGCAACAAGAAATCCCGTACTGATAAAACCAATGGCCCCAACTTTCCGATCATTGGGAAAAATCTCAAGAGTATAAGCAAGTGCTACTGGTGAAAATGTTGCTGCCGCAAGCCCTTGTAATCCTCTCAATAAAAGAATAACAGAAAAATCATTAACTAACCCTAGAAGTAACGTGATCATGCTTAGTGAAAAAAGCCCAAATACAATGACATTTTTTCGACCATATTTCTCTGATATCGCACCATAGAAAAAACAACCTAGTGCAAATCCAAGTGAAAAAACACTTGATGTAAAGCCTGCTTGAGCCAATGAAATATTAAAGTAATCACTGAATAAACTAATCAGAGGTATTGTTAAATAGAGACTCGACATCACTACCATACCTGTCCAAGATAAAATAGTTGTCATTAAAGCATAATTTTCTCGATTACCCGAAATTACAATATTCATTCAATAAATCACCCTTTTTAGTTTGATTAACTTATAGTTAGACAATCTAATTAAATGATTAAAAATTAAACTGTACCAACATAGCTACAGTTTAACGCTCCACATTTAGTTTTCTTTGTATAGATGTTAATAATTTACTCACTAGCTTCTCAAATACTTTTCGTTCATCAGGCTCCAAATCGATTAAATTAGAAGCACATGACGACCAGTATGTCGGTAAAACTTCAGCTATAAAAGTACGACCTTCCTCCGTTAAACTTACATAGATCTTCCTCCGATCTTCCTTACTATGATTTCGTACAACAAGATTTCTTTTTTCTAACCAATCGAGCATTGACGTTGCAGATGCTCTCGTAATTCCCAGTCGTTTGGCTAAAGCAGACGGAGTCGCACGTCTTTCCCCATGTAATGTCAGTAATAGCAATAAGTCCAATTTACTTTCTGTAATACCAAAAGGAGCTAACTCATTGTCTGTTACATCTAAAACATAATCGCTTAACCATAACAACATTAAACCCAATTTTGCATCTTCAGGATTGGTTTCAGTTGATGAAGACATCTGAATCAGTTCCACATACGGCTCTATCCCTAAGGCTGGTAAATCATCTTCATTCATGTACGTGTTCTTAAGTTTTGTCATTGAATCACCTTTTAATTAGATTATCTAACTATCAACTATTCTAACTATAAATTTGGTTGAAGGCAAGCACTTTTATTTCCACAAACTTCATCAAATTAAAAGCTACTCCTTTTTTAGCGCAAACACAATACCACTCAACAATCATTATCCCTTCTCATTTTGTGACAATTTTATGTACTTTAAAATAGTAATTACATAGTTTCAAAATCACATATCCACTACCTTAATATTAAAAACAAAATATCAGTTATTTACTATTCCTAGACCACTACAAATAGAACCTTTTCCCCAAAAATATATTTTACTTTTATAGTAAAACATTTTCTAAACCATATTATAATCAATACTCTTATACAATTCTTATTTGTAAAGAACCTTTTAACAAGCTAACTTTTTTGTAAAATAATAACAAGGATAAAAAGAACAATTTTAATAAAAATACGAGTTGAACTTTAACAAAAAATAGAATACGATGAATTCCGAAAGGTGGTTCACCATCATTCAAGCAATAATAATTTTTAAAAAGGGGTTGGAAGTATGTCAGACGTTCTAAAGCAATTTGTTATGCCGAAAACAAACTTATTTGGACCTGGAGCAATTCAAGAAGTTGGTAAACACTTAAATGATTTAGAAGTGAAAAAGACATTAATCGTAACAGATGAGGGCTTACACAAATTAGGTCTCTCTGAACAAATTGCAAACATCATTACAGCTGCTGGAATTGATGTAGCAATTTTCCCTAAAGCAGAACCAAATCCAACAGATCAAAATATTGAAGATGGCATTGCAGCTTACCATGCTGAAGGCTGTGATTCAATCGTTTCTCTTGGTGGAGGGAGCGCTCATGATGCAGCAAAAGGTATCGGACTTATTGCTTCGAATGGTGGACGCATTCACGATTATGAAGGCGTGGATAAATCACAAAATCCACTTGTGCCATTAATTGCTATTAACACAACGGCTGGTACTGCTAGTGAAATGACTCGTTTCACTATTATTACAGACACAGCACGTAAAGTGAAAATGGCCATTGTTGACAAACATGTGACTCCGTTAGTTTCGATTAACGATCCAGAACTGATGATTGGTTTACCTCCTGCTCTAACAGCAGCTACAGGTGTAGATGCATTGACACATGCTATTGAATCATTTGTTTCGACAAATGCTACACCAATTACGGATGCTTGTGCTGAGAAGGTACTTCAACTAGTTCCCGAATTCCTACCACGTGCCTATGCAAATGGAGCTGATTTAGAAGCACGTGAACAAATGGTATATGCACAATTTTTAGCAGGTATGGCCTTTAATAATGCTTCACTTGGCTATGTCCATGCAATTGCTCATCAGTTAGGTGGCTACTATAACCTACCTCATGGCGTATGTAATGCGATATTATTGCCACATGTTTGCCGCTACAACGTAACAGCACGTACGGAGCGCTTTGCTCGCATTGCTGAATTATTAGGTGAAAATGTGGAAGGATTAAGTAAACGAGATGCTGCTGAAAAAGCTATTTCAGCCATTGAGAAGCTATCAAAAGATTTGAATATTCCTAGTGGCTTCCGCGAACTAGGTGCAAAAGATGAGGATATTGAAATTTTAGCAAAAAATGCGATGCTGGATGTATGTGCTGAGACAAATCCTCGTAAGGCAACACTAGAGGATATTAAACAAATCATTACAAATGCAATGGGCCCCATCGTGAAAAAAGAGGCATCGCTTGAAGCTGTTGCTCTTTCATAATTAAATTTAAAAACAAAAGGTGGAGATAAACAAAGCATTTTCTCCACCTTTTTCCTATGCACTAAGATAAAAAGAACGGACATACATTGTTTAGAATGCAAACTCTCGCTATACTTTTCTTAAAAAAGAATAGGAGATAACAATATGCGTTTAATCTCGATATGCCCTAGCAATACGGAGCTTGTAGCCTATTTAGGACTGACAGACCAGCTTGTTGGAGTAGATGATTTCTCCGATTGGCCATCCAGCGTTAAAGATTTGCCACAGCTCGGCCCAGATTTATCTATTAATATGAACGATTTAGAGGAATTACAGCCTGATCTTGTTCTTGCTTCATTAAGTGTGCCTGGAATGGAGAAAAACATCGAGGAATTGCAAAGAAGAAATATTCCACATCTTGTTTTTAATGCTAACTCGTTAGAGGAAATTGCTCAAGATCTCCTTTTACTCGGGAGAGCTTGTCATGTAGAAGAACGTGCTAAAATAATTGCGGACGAATATTTGCAATCGATTGACAAAATGCGTACAGTTGCAAGCTCCCTCATGAAGAAACCCACCCTTTATTGGGAATGGTGGCCGAACCCTATTTTTACACCAGGAAAAATAAATTGGCTAACAGAAATTAGTGCTATTGCAGGTGGAGTCAATTTATTTCAGGATGTCGAACTAGCCAGTGTTCAAACAGATTGGACAGATGTTGTTAAACGAAAGCCTGACTACATCATGATGGCTTGGGTAGGCGTAGCTTTTGAGCGTATACAGCCAGCCAACTTATTAAAGCGCCCCCACGCTAGTGAGCTACATGCCGTGAAAATGGAACAGCTCCATGTGATGGAGGAATGGCTTTATTGTCGCCCTTCTCCCCGCCTTATTGAAGGGGCTATAAAGCTAGCTAAAATATTGCACCCTCAACAATATGAACATATAAAATTGCCAAGTTTTTTATCATAAAAAAACAACATCCCCTTTTTTGGTCAGGGGATGCTGTTTTCAATCATACCAATTACACAAACTTCACCATATGATATTTTTTCTTACCGCGACGAACAATGCTAAATGCATCCTCTAGACGATCCTTTGCATCAAAGACATATTCTAAATCCGTCACTTTTTCTCCATTGACACTAATTGCACCATTTGAAACGTCCTCACGCGCCTGACGTTTCGATGATGAGATGCCAGCTCCAACTAGAAGGTCTACAATATTTTTATCTTCTTTAGCCATTTCAATAGAAGGAACATCTTTAAAGGCATCCTTCATTTCTTCAGCAGAAAGTGCTTTTAAATCGCCTGAAAATAAGGCTGCTGTAATACGGATAGCTTGCTCTAGTGCCTCTTGACCATGAATTAATCGTGTCATTTCCTCAGCAAGTGCTTTTTGGGCCTTACGTAAATGTGGCTCTTCCTCTACAGAAACAGCTAATGCTTCAATCTCTTCACGAGTAAGGAATGTGAATATTTTCAAGTATTTGATTACATCTGCATCCGCAGCATTGATCCAGAATTGGTAGAACTCATATGGAGATGTTTTCTTCCCATCTAACCAAACAGCACCACCAGCTGTTTTACCAAATTTTGTGCCATCAGCTTTCGTTACTAATGGAATCGTAATCCCAAAGGCTTTAGTTTCTTCTTCATGAGTTTTACGAATAACCTCTAAACCTGTTGTAATATTACCCCATTGGTCAGAACCGCCTACTTGAATACGACAATTGTAGTGGTTGTATAAATGATTGTAATCAATCCCTTGAATTAATGTATAAGCAAACTCTGTGAAAGATATCCCCGTATCAAGTCGAGAAGCAATTGTATCTTTTGCCAACATGTAGTTAACATTAATTAATTTCCCATAATCACGTAAAAATTCAATCGTATTTATATTGCCGATCCAGTCACGATTGTTCACAAGCTGAGCGCCATTACCATCTTCAGCAAAATCAAAAATACGTTCTAGTTGACCGCGGATACCTTGAACATTTTTATCGATTTGCTCCACCGTTTGTAATTGACGCTCTTCTGAACGACCTGAAGGATCTCCTATCATGCCTGTTGCCCCACCCACAAGTAAAATCGGACGGTGACCAGCTTTTTGGAAGCGACGTAAAGTTAAAAGTGGAACAATATGTCCAATATGCATAGAATCTGCCGTTGGATCAACACCACAGTATAAAGAGACAGATTGTTCTTCTAATAATTTTGCCATACCATCAGCATCTGTTTGTTGATATAGCAGTCCACGCCATTCTAAATCTTGTAATAATTCGTTTGTCATGATGATTCCTCCTAATTGATTGAAATTCGCTACGTGCATGGACAAATTCATGAGATAAAAAAAATCCCTACACGCAAATAATTGCATGCAGGGACGTTAAATTGTAAATTAACGCGGTACCACCCGGCTTGAAGATGTCATCCACCTTCCACTTCATTCAACCGCCTTTATCGCAGGCGCGCACGTCTAAGCTCCAAGCACGTAATTCATCTCTACATTATGACCAGTTTTCACCAACCACTGGCTCTCTAAACAGGGAATATAGAAACTACTCCAAACTCTTCATCACTAGAAAACTATAACCATTATTCTATACGAATCTATTTCAATGTCAATAACTATGTTCGAGCTAAAACAATATGTGCTATAATAAACAAGATTTTAGGAGGTCGATACATTGAAAGATTGGATTGAAAAAATCAATGCAAAGATCGATACATTAATTGAACAAAAATGGATGAAGAAATTACGTATTTCAGGTAGCGTTACCTGGAACTTATTTTTACTATTTTTAGTCTTTGCATTGGTTGGCACTGTATTTGTCGGTTCAGTAGGAGCTGGTTATTTCGCTTCTCTTGTAAAAGAAGAGCCCTTACGCTCAAAGGAAGAATTACGAGATCAAATTTTTAGCTATGAAGAAACAAGTGAGATTTATTTTGCCAACGATATTTATATCGGAAAATTACGGACAGATTTAGATCGCCGTGAAACTTCACTTAAAAATGTTGCACCAGATGTTCTTAATGCTGTACTAGCAACAGAAGATGAATATTTCCGTGAACATAACGGAA
Source organism: Lysinibacillus sp. GW247-5R2A (assembly GCF_059424475.1). NCBI lineage: Bacteria > Bacillati > Bacillota > Bacilli > Caryophanales > Bacillaceae > Lysinibacillus > Lysinibacillus sp. GW247-5R2A. The sequence continues at coordinate 156,427 of NZ_JBWKZL010000006.1, forward strand.
TTGTACCAAAAGCGGTTATACGAGGCTTATTACAAGATGTTACGAATTCTGCTACACAAACAGGTGGCTCTACCCTTACGCAACAACTTATAAAAAACCAAGTATTAACCAATGAAGTTTCCTACGAACGTAAAGCAAAAGAAATTTTACTTGCTATGCGTTTAGAGCATTTTATGACAAAGGAAGAAATATTAGAGGCTTATTTAAATATTATTCCATACGGTCGTAACTCTTCAGGGCGCAATATTGCAGGTGTAGAAACAGCCGCGGAAGGGATCTTTGGTGTGAAAGCTAAAGATTTATCACTAGCGCAAGCAGCTTATATAGCTGGTATTCCTCAGGCGCCATTTGCTTACACACCGTTTACAAATACGGGTGAACTGAAAAGTGAGGAAGCTTTAAAACCAGGTATTGATCGTATGAAAACAGTTCTTTATCGTATGAAAGAAGCTGGTTATATTGACGATGCACAATATAAAGAAACACTTAATTATGATATTGCTGCTGACTTCCGTGGTCCAGAAATGCGAGCGGAGGATCGTTATCCATGGCTTACATATGAGCTTGAGAGTCGCGCAAAAGATATTATTGCAGAAAAACTCGCAGAAGATGACGGTATTGACCCAGAGCGATTAAAAACAGAAAAGAAATTAAAAGATAAATATAAAATCTTAGCAGATCGTGATGTTCGCTCAAAAGGTTATCGTATTTATTCAACCATTAACAAAGATATGTATGATGCCATGCAAAAAGCTGCTAAGGACTTCCAATATTATGGCCATACGTATACTGGTAAAGGGAAGGACCCTGTAACTGGTGAGGAAGTTGATGTCGAAATGCCCGTACAAGTGGGTAGTATTTTAATGGAAAATACGACAGGTCGAATTTTAAGTTTTGTAGGTGGTCGAGACTTTAATACGACTCAAGTTAACCACGCAACACAGGCTTATCGTTCAAATGGTTCTACGATGAAACCCTTACTGGTTTACGCCCCTGCTATTGAGTACGGCGTAATTGGTGCAGGTAGCCCACTCGTTGACGTAAAATTCTCAATCGGTAAATGGAGCCCAAGTAACTATATTACTAGTGATGAACGAGGACTTATTCCCGCACGTGAGGCTTTAGCAGATTCTCAAAACATATCAGCGTTACGTTTATACAATGATATTATTAACAAACGTCCTGCTGATCTATTAGTAAAAATGGGATTCACAAAATTACACCCCGATGATTTCACTAACCTAGCAACTGGTATCGGTGCTTTAAGTGAGGGGACTACAGTAGAAGAGAATACGAATGCCTTTGCTACTTTTGCAAATGGTGGTCAATTCGTTGATGCTTATATGATTGATCGAATTGAAGATCAAGAAGGAAATATTATTTACAAACACGAAGTAGAACCCGTTCAAGTTTTCAGTCCAGAAACGTCCTATATTGTGACGGATATGCTACGTGACGTATTAACAAAAGGAACAGGAACTCTTGCACGTAATACATTAAAATTCTCTTCCGATTTTGCTGCAAAAACAGGGACTTCTCAAGAGTATAAAGATGTTTGGTTAGTTGGTTATAACCCAAATGTATCTCTAGGTGTTTGGATGGGTTACGACCAGCCTCGTACATTGTATGCATTTAATAATACGTACCAACAGCCAAGCGTTCGTGTCAATAAACTATGGGGTACTTTAATGAATTCCGTTTACGATGTGGCTCCTGAGTTTATTGATCCGCCAACAAGCTTTAAGGCACCTAAAAATGTGGTGACTGCTTCGTTCTGTGGTATTTCTGGGATGGCTCCTTCAGCAGCCTGTGCAGACGCAGGTTTAGTCCGTTCAGACTTATTTAATGCGAAAGTATTTTTACCTACACAACCAGATGATAGTTTAGCTGCTTCAAGTGTTGTAACGATTAAAGGAAAAACTTATAACGCATTACCAAGTACACCAGCTGAATTTGTTAAATCAGGTGGCGCAGGTATTAATCAAGCGTTCATTAAACGCATGTTAGGCCGTCTTGGCGGTAATCCAGCAAGTTTACTACCAAAGAATTCAACTTTATCAAATTCATCTGTTTCAGCAGTTGATTTCCCTGCAGATGGCAGTGCACCTGCAGCGGTAACGGCATCCGTAAATGGCTCAACTTTATCTTGGACGGAGTCATCAAACGATGTAGTTGGTTATCGAATTTATAATGTTACAAATGGTGGCAACACATTAGTAACGTCCGTTCTTGAATCTACACAAAGTGTTACGGTTGCTAGTGGACAAGCCTATGTTGTAGTGGCTGTAGATATTACAGGCTTAGCATCACCACATTCTAATGTAGCCTCTACTGGTGGTAGTGATGATGAACCTGACCCAGAAGAGGATAATGGTCAAGAGACAATCCCACCGACAACACCGCCTACAAATGGCAATGGGTCTGGTAATAATGGGAACGGTTCAAACAATGGAAATGGATCAGGAAATGGCAATGGTTCTGGCGGCAATGGCAACGGCTCCAACAATGGCTCTGGAGGCAACGGTAACGGCTCGAACAACGGCAATGGTTCCGGTGGTAACGGCAACGGCTCCAACAATGGCAATGGCTCTGGAGGCAATGGTAACGGTTCAGGCCAACCGGAAGATGGCTCAAACGGCGGAGACAAAGGCAATACAACTCCCCCAGAAACATCAAGCCGATAATCCATTTCGTTTCAGTATCAAACAGACTTACTACAATTCACTTTTGATTTGTAGTAAGTCTGTTTTTTTGTCATTATTAAGAAGACTACTATTTTGAAGGAGAGGGAAAATATGAACATATTAGTTTTAGGTGGCACACGTTTTTTTGGAAAAAAATTAGTGGAACTTTGCATTGAGAATGGACATGATGTAACGATTTTAACACGCGGTCAAAGCGGCAATCCTTTTGGGACAGCTGTCAAACAATTAATAGTTGATCGGGATGACCATGACGCATTAGAAAATGCTCTCGCCGATACAACGTGGGATATAGTTTATGATAATATTTGCTACTCTCCTAACGAGGCACATACCATTTGTGAGCTTTTAAAAGGGAAAACGAAAAAACTTGTCTTTACGTCTACTCTTTCAACCTATGAAGTAGATGGCAAGGTGAAAAAGGAAGAAGATTTCGATCCTTACCATTATCAAATTCTTATGGGGAATCGAGATGAATTTTCCTATGGCGAAGGAAAGCGACAGGCTGAGGCTGTGTTGTTTAAAAAAGCTTCATTCCCAGTTGTTGTCGTACGTTTCCCTATTGTTATGGGCGAACATGATTACACACGTCGCTTGCATTTTCATGTTGAACGTATTTTACACGATCAGCCAATCTCATTACCAAATATCGATGCACAGATGAGCTATATTACAGATGAGGAAGCTGCTGAATTTTTATATTTTGTAGGCGTTACTCCTATAGAAGGACCATACAATGCTACGGCTTCTGGTGCCATTTCATTGAAAGAACTTCTTGCATTGATTGAAGAAGAGAGTGGAAAGCGCGCAAAAATTTCGCTTGTTGGTGGAGATGAAGAATCACAATCACCATATGGTGTACCAGATGATTGGTATATGACGAATGCGAAAGCAGAGAAAGCAGGATTTACATTTAGTCAGCTTCATGATTGGTTGCCAAATTTAGTTAAAACTTTAGTGAAACAACTTCAATAAATAAGAAAGACAAAGAGTCTGCTCAATACGCAGCAGATTCTTTGTCTGTATATTAATATAATATAGTCTTTAATATAGCTACGGCTTCATCAATCTCTTCCTTCGTTACCGTTAATGGTGGCAATAAACGAATAACATTTGGACCTGCTCCCACTAACAAGAGACCCTTCTCCTCTGCCGCTGCGATATAAGCCGCTACTTCTGTTTCACCACAGCCAATTCCAAGCATTAAACCCTGACCCTGAATGGTATAGTTAGAAGGTAAATGCGCTTTTAATTGTGCGACAAAATACGCTGATTGATCTTGTACTTGCTGTAAAAATGCCGGCTCAAAAACATGGCTTAAAACAGCTTGAGCTACATTCATAGCAAGAGGGTTGCCACCAAATGTAGTGCCATGTGCACCTGGACTAAAGGTTGCATAAAGCTCAGCAGTTCCTAGCATTGCCCCTACTGGGAAGCCACCACCTAAGCCTTTCGCTAATGTCACAATATGGGGCTTTAACACAGTTTGCTCAAAGGCATAGCGTGTTCCTGTTCTTCCTATTCCTGTCTGTACTTCATCAATAATAAGTAATATCCCCTTGTCATCGCATATTTTCGCAATCGCGGTAGCGAATTCTAACGATACACAGTTAACGCCACCTTCTCCCTGAATCATCTCCAGCATAATGGCTGCTACAGAGTCATCAATAGTAGCTTCTAGTGCGGCAGCAGCATTGAATGGCAATATCGTAAATTTTTCAACGAGTGGTCCAAAGCCGTTATGTATTTTGCCTTGACCTGTTGCAGACATTGCTCCAAATGTGCGACCATGGAATGATTTTTCGAAAGTAATAATGTGATTTTTCCCTGTATGCTTACGCGCTAATTTAATGGCCGCTTCATTTGCCTCCGCTCCACTATTACAGAAAAAAGCATGTGCAAAATGTGTATGAGCAATTAATTTTTGAGCCACAGTTTCCTGACCAGGGATATCAAAAAGATTTGATATATGCCACAGCTTTTCACTTTGCTCTTGCAGTGCCTGCACAATGGCAGGATGGGCATGCCCCAGACTTGCTACTGCAATACCACTAGTAAAATCTAAATATTGTTTTCCTGTAGAATCCTCTACAACGGTGCCCTGCCCTTTGACAATTTGTGCACGACGTTTACCGTAGTTCCCGAATAAAGCACTCATATTATCATCTCCGCTATTATTTGAAATGGTCTTCTTTCAACATCTATACTTTTAATACGATCTTATTAGAACACTAGGTAGCATGAAGTTTGTCGGAAGTGACAATTGTAGTGCCAATCAATGTCTCTCCCACAATTTGCACGGAAGGGATACCTGCACGTAAACAATCGATAGCTCCTTGTACTTTCGGAATCATTCCCCCATAAAGATGCCCTTGTTCTATCCATTGATGAATGAGAGAGGGGGTTGCCATTGTTTGATATTCATCATGAACTCGAATACCGCTTACATCTGTTACAAGTAATAAGCTATCTGCCCCTAAGGCTAATGCTATTTCACTTGCGACTGTATCACCATTAATGTTTAAAGCCAGACCTGCTTCACTTGCTCCAACACAAGCAATAACGGGTATAATTCCCACTGTCAATAAAGTTTCAAGTAAGGCTGAATTAATGGCTTTTACTGCTCCAACAAAACCATACACGTCTTTATCCAAATAATCCGCCACCATTAATTGACCATCAAATCCGTTTAACCCAATTGCCTCAATGCCAGCACTTGTTAATTCATGAACTAAAGCAGGGTTAACCTGCCCAATCAAAGTTGATTGGACCACATTCATAGCTGCCTCATTTGTCACACGTATACCATTTAATGTATGCGATTCTATGCCTCGAGCAGCTAATTCACGATTAATAGCTGGGCCCCCGCCATGAGTAATAATAAGCTCCACACCGCTATCTTGAAGCTTTTTAAAGTTTATAAAAAAGTCTTTTTTTAAGCCCTCTAGTGTACTACCTCCGAGCTTGATTACCATTCGTTTACGAGCGGTATGATGCGTTGATTTGGACGTAGTCATAGGTTAAGTCACATCCCCATGCATGCCCCTTACCTTCACCCATACCAAGGGACACATATATTTTCACTTCATGCATTTTTAAAATTTGTATTAACTCATCCTCCGAGAAAGGGATTGGTTCGCCGTTTTCTACCATTGTAGCGCCACCAATTTGAATCGTAATTTTGTCTGGATTTACTGTGGCACCACTATACCCTACCGCTGCAATAATTCGTCCCCAGTTCGCATCACAGCCAAAAACAGCAGTCTTTACAAGTGGTGAACCTACGACGGTCTTGGCAATCTTTCGTGCCTCTTCATCTGAAATTGCGCCAACAACCTCTACTTCAATAAGCTTGGTTGCCCCTTCCCCATCCTTAGCAATCATTTTTGCTAAATCTTCTGCTACTGTTTTCAATGTGTAATAGAAATTTAACCAATCTGGATGCTCAGGTGTTAACGTCTGATTTCCGGCGAAACCGTTCGCCAATACAACAACAGTGTCGTTTGTAGATGTATCCCCATCTACTGTAATGGCATTAAACGTGAGGTTGGTAATATCGGATAATGCACTTTGTAATACATCAGATTCTATTTGGGCATCCGTCGTTATAAAGCCCAACATTGTTGCCATATTTGGTTCAATCATGCCTGAACCCTTCGCAACACCAGCGATAATGACTTCCTTTCCATCTACCGTTGTACTATAGCTTGTGTTTTTCATAACCGTATCAGTCGTTAAAATCGCCTGTGCAAAGTCAATGGCACTTTCTAAATTGTCCTTCGGTTCTAGCTGTTGAAGACCGTTTATTACTGGCTCCAACTTCATCATTTCGCCAATGACACCCGTTGAACAAACTCCCACCAATTCAGGAGCAATTCCTAGTTTTTCAGCCGCTTGCGCCTGCATGGTTTGGGCATCCTTCACGCCCTGCTTCCCTGTACAAGCATTCGCATTACCCGAATTCACGATTATCGCCTGCATTTTTTTTGTTGTGTAAACAACTTCCTTTGTTACTTTTAACGGGGCTGCCTGCACAGCATTTGTTGTAAAAACACCAGCAACACTAGCTGGTACCTCGCTTACTAAAATCGCTAAATCTTTCTTCTTATGTTTTAAACCACAATGTAACCCAGCTGCCTTAAACCCTTTTGGTGAAACGATATTTTTACTTGATAACTTTTTCATTACATTTTTTGAAGTAGTAACTGTCATCCATAATTCCTCCTTTTTTTCATCAAACTAAACATGGGAAGTGTTAAATAAAGAACGGTACGACATCCAGACCTGTCGTTTGCGGTAAGTCAAATTGTACATTCATATTTTGAATAGCTTGGCCAGCAGCCCCTTTGACTAGATTGTCAATCACACTAACAATCGTGGCACGATTTGTACGAGCATCTACTTTCACCAAAATATCGCAATAATTGGATCCCTTAACACGATTAGTCCCTAAGCTAGTAGCATCTGTAACAATTCGAACAAAGGGATGCTTATCATAAGTCTCCTGCAGGCAAGCAACCAACTGAGCCTCTGTAACGCCTGCCGTTACAGGCGCATAGGATGTTGCTAAAATCCCTCGTGTCATAGGTACTAAGTGAGTATTGAAAGTAATATTTGTTTCTACATGAGCAAACATAGATAAAGCTTGTTCTATTTCTGGTATATGTTGATGTGTATTTACTTTATAGATAGAGAAGCTCTCATTCGTCTCGCTAAAATGAGTTGTTTGTGACGGCTTATTGCCAGCTCCTGAGATGCCACTTTTCGCATCAATCACTAAAAAGCTCGGATCGATTAAGTGTTCTTTCACTAGTGGTAGTAATGATAACAACACCGCTGTTGGGTAACAACCAGGGTTAGCAACAAGAGTAGCTTGCCGTATATGCTCTGAATTCCATTCCGTTAAACCATAAACACTTTGCTGCACCGTATTAAATGGCGCTGCTTTTTTGCCATACCATGCTTCATAGCTTGCCAGATTTTTCAATCGGAAATCACCAGATAAATCTATTAATTTCGGACCCGTGTTCACCAATGATGGTAATAATTCACTTGTTACGCCAGATGGTGTACTTGTAAAAACTACATCAAATTCCGCTAAAGTATCTTCCTCTATTTTTTGTAAAGGCCTATCAACAATCGTCATAAGATGACCAAATTTTGAAGAAAAAAGAACTCCCTCCTCGGAAGAAGTAAATAATGCGAGCTGCTCTACAGCCGGATGATTATGTAAAAACCGAATAAGCTCTAGCCCACCATAACCTGTTGCTCCAACAATTCCTACTTTCAATGCACTCACCTCTAAAATAAGTTAAAAACAGTATACGTCTGCATAAATATTAAGTCAACTGAATTTTTATTTATTTCTGTATTTTTTTTGTACAACAGTAAGTCTCTTTAAAACACGTCTTCAGTATTGTAAATGCAGAAAAAAGAAGGCAAGAATCCTTTCAACGATTGAATGAACACTTACCTTCTTTTTATGCATATATTGTATAAATATCAATTGATGTCGTTTACTTTATCAGTCTTCCATCGTCGATAAGTCACCCGTAGGTAAATTTAACTCCCACGCCTTCAGCACACGACGCATAATCTTACCACTACGTGTTTTTGGTAGTTTTTCCTTAAATTCAATTTCACGTGGTGCAGCATGAGCCGATAAGCCTTTCTTAACAAAATCTCTTATATCCTCAATTAATTGATCTGATGGTTCAACACCCTCTCGTAAGGATACAAAGGCTTTTATGATTTCCCCTCGTACTGGGTCTGGTTTACCAATGACTCCTGCTTCAACAATATCTGGATGCTCCAATAGCTTGCTTTCCACTTCGAATGGTCCCACACGCTCTCCGGCCGTCATAATGACATCATCCACTCGACCTTGGAACCAGAAGTATCCGTCATCATCCATATAGGCAGAATCTCCAGATACATACCATTGCCCTTTCAAGAAATAAGATTCATAGCGCTCTGGATTGCCCCAAATTTGACGCATCATAGCTGGCCAACCCCGTTGAATTGCTAAATTCCCCATTGTAAACGGCGGTACTTCGTTTCCAGCATCATCTACAATCGTCGCATGAATACCTGGAAGTGGTTTTCCCATTGATCCTGGCTTAATATCCATTGAAGGGTAATTACAAATCATATGCGCTCCTGTTTCTGTCATCCACCATGTATCATGGATTCGATGACCTAATTCTTCTACTCCCCAACGAATCACTTCCGGGTTCAATGGTTCACCGACAGATAGCACATGACGTAAAGATGACAGGTCATAGCTTTCAAGCAAGCCGCTCCCTGCCCCCATCAGCATCCGGAATGCAGTTGGTGCACTATACCATACCGTAACACCATAATCTTCAATGGCTTGATACCATGCTTGCGGTGAGAATCTTCCTCCAACAATCACCATTGTCACCCCATTTAGCCAAGGACCAAAAATACCATAGGCTGTCCCTGTCACCCATCCTGGATCAGCAGTACACCAGTAAATATCATCCTCACGTAAATCAAGAACCCATTGCGTAGATTGGTATTGTTGAAGCATTGCATTATGAACATGTAGCACTCCTTTTGGAGCACCGGTTGATCCAGAGGTATAGTGAAGAATCATCCCATCTTCTCGATCTACCCATTCCATATCAAACTGAGCTGAAGCTTCTTTCATTCGATGATTAAAGTCTAGAATTTGGGATGTTTCTTCAATATTTTCCCCTATTAAAAAGATGTGCTCGAGATGCGGTAATTTAGCGATAGGTACACGTTCAAGTAATGCCGGTGTAGTAACTAATACTTTCGCCTCACTATCTGCTAGCCGATCATACACAGCGCCTTCCATAAATGCTTCAAATAATGGTCCAACAATAACCCCCATTTTCAACGCACCTAATAATGAAAAATAAAGCTCAGGAGAACGTGGCATAAAAATAAATAAACGATCACCTTTTTGTAGATTAGTAGCTGTTTTAAGAACGTTGGCAGCCTTGTTCGTTAACCTTTTCATTTCATTAAATGAATAAGCCTCTTTACGTTTACCATCATTAAAATAAAGGGCAACTTTATTTTTACGATGTGTTTCTGTGTGGCGATCAATTGCCTCATACGCCATATTCACTAACCCTGTTTCGTACCAGCTAAATGCTTTTTCCGTATCAGCCCAATTATGAGATTTTGCCACTTCTTCATAATTCATTAAATGGTGCTGACCAGCAAAAGCCGTTAACTTCTCCTTCATTTTCATCCCCATGAAACTACCCCTTTCGTTGCTTTCACTTGAAACTGTTCATTTGCTATTTTCAACAATCCCCTCTGCTGAAATAATAAATTTACGTTGCAAGTAAAATATATATGAGCTTTTGTTATATAACAGTTTACCACATTACTAATGATAGAATTCCTAATTACACTACTTTCATCTGTTAAATAACAGAAGCAATGTATTATATTTTACACGAATTTAAGGAGATTGTCTTAATATTTTCACTTTTCCAAAAATACAGGTATATTTTGCAAAAAAAAGCGTTTTTACGCATGAAATCAGCTATAATGGAATTATTAAACTCAGGTGGTGGCATTATGGAACATAAAAAAACTTTTTTTTCTGTTAAAAGGGAAACTAAGCATGGGACTGTGTATGTGGAAGGACCAGTTCCTCCAGAAAAATTAGCTACATATTCTTTCCATGAGGGCTTGGTTGCCTTTAGACCTCCAAAACAGCAACAACAAGCTATTATTGAAATTGCGGGGCTCCCTGAAGGGCGTATCGTTATTATTCGAAACGAAGATATCGTTGTAGGCTATGTGACCTATCTTTATCCTGATCCACTTGAACGATGGGCAGAGGATCGAATTGATGACATGATTGAATTAGGTGCCATTGAAGTGATTCCCGCCTATCGGGGAACCGGTTCTGGAAAGGCATTACTAGCCGTTTCATTTATGGGTGATGAAATGGAGGATTATCTGGTGATCACTACCGAATATTATTGGCATTGGGATTTAAAGGGGACTGGCTTAAATGTTTGGGACTATCGCAAAATGATGGAGAAGATGATGAGCTCTGTCGGATTCGAATATTTTGCTACGGATGATCCAGAAATTACATCACACCCAGCAAATTGTTTAATGGCGCGTGAAGGTAAACGCGTGCCTGCTGAAACAATCGAAAGATTCGATAGGCTTCGTTTTAGAAATCGTTTCATGTATTAAAACCAATGCAAAGGGGATACGTATATGATCGTAGAAGAAATTATGAATGAAGAACCTTACACATTAGCTCCTACCAATACCGTGTTGGAAGCACTAAAGCTAATGCGTGACAAAAAAGTTCGCCATTTACCAGTTATAGATGAGGAACGTCACGTTCTAGGAGTGATTACAGAGCGGGACATTAAAGAAGTTTTACCATCATCTTTACAAGATGAACCCAATTCTCCTGTCTTTCAAGCAAAAGTAGAAGAAATAATGGTTAAGGATCCGCTTGTTGGTCATCCACTTGATTTTGTTGAAGAGGTCGCTCTTACCTTCTATGAATCTAAAGTAGGTTGTTTACCTATTGTCTCTGGAGGGAAATTAGTAGGAATAGTTACTACAACGGATTTACTCTATACATATATAGAGCTAACCGGTGCTACGGAACCTGGCTCAAAAATTGAAATTCGAGTAGCTGACACGCCAGGTGTTTTATTTGAAATAACAAAGATATTTCATCATCATCATGCCAATGTTCAAAGCGTCTTAGTGTATCCTGATTCTGAAAATACGCAAAATAAAATTTTAAGTGTCCGAGTAAAAACACTGAATCCTTTAGCTATGATTAAAGACCTTCGCAAAGAAGGCTTTGATGTACTATGGCCCAATTTACCAGGTGTTTCATTATAATGAAAAAGGCCGTATTCGTTTACTCGCCAGAACAACTCGGATATAAATTTTCAGATACACATCCTTTTAATCATAAACGCTTGACGCTAACGATGGATTTACTAAAAAATATAGATGCTCTCGATGATGTAGATATTATTCCAGCACGTGTTGCCACAGAAGAGGAGCTACTGCTTGCCCATGACTCTAAGTATATTGATATCGTGAAGAGGGCAGGACATGGAGAATTATCGGTAGCCCAATGTGAAAGCTATGGTATCGGCACAGAAGACACACCGATTTTTGAAAATATGCATGAAGCAAGTGCCCAATTAGTCGGTGGAACGTTAACGGCCGTGGATTATGTAATGGAAGGTAAGGCTGAGCATGCCCTCAATCTTGGAGGAGGGCTACACCACGGTTTTCGTGGTCGCGCATCAGGATTTTGTATTTACAATGATAGTACGGTTGCCATTCGATACTTACAGGAAAAATATAATGCCCGTGTACTCTATGTCGATACAGACGCACATCATGGAGACGGTGTACAATGGAGCTTTTATGAGGACCCGAATGTTTGTACATTGTCTATTCACGAAACAGGGCGCTACCTATTTCCTGGAACAGGCAATATTACTGAGCGAGGCAACGGACAAGGGTATGGTACCTCCTTTAATTTCCCTATGGATGCTTTTACAGAGGATGAAAGTTTCCTAGAAATCTATGAACGATCTATGCGAGAGGTTTTCGAATATTTCAAGCCAGATGTTGTGCTCACACAAAATGGAGCAGATGCCCATTATTTTGATCCTTTGACACATCTTCATGGCACTATGAATATATATCGTGAAATTCCAAAGCTCGCACACCAATTAGCCCATGAATATTGCGATGGTAAGTGGATTGCGGTGGGTGGAGGTGGCTATGATATATGGCGAGTTGTTCCACGTGCTTGGTCCATGCTCTGGTTAGAAATGACTGACCAAGCGTTACCAACGGGACCTCTCCCACAGGCATGGCTTGACCGCTGGCAACCTGAGGCTCCCGTTCCTTTTATTCCAACTTGGGAGGACCCGAATCCTTTATATGAGCCCATACCGCGTAAGACAGAAATAGAAGAAAAAAATGCTCAAATGTTAGCAAAAGCACTACATCTTATTCGCAATGAAAAACGAGATTAGCACCTTTCCTCACGATCTTTCGTGGGGTTTTTTTTCATTGGTTTAAAGCCACATCCCCTGCACTCCATTTTAAATGAAAAACACGCAAATCCTCGATAAGATTTACGTGCTTCTGAATATTATTTACTTTTGACAGATTGTCGATGTTCAATACGATGGGGTAAAATTACCGCCTCATCCTCGACTGTCTCCTTACTCATCAATTTAGTAAGTAAGCGCATAGCAACAGCACCAATGTCGTACAGTGGTAATGCAACACTTGTTAGTTGTGGACGAACCATTCGTGCTAGCTTAGAATTCTCAAAGCTAATCACTTCGATATCCTCTGGAACATTTTTACCTGCGTCTTGTGCACCATGAATTAAACCAATTGCCAATTCATCACTGCCCGCAAAATAGGCTGTAGGTGGTTGTTCAAGCGCTGATAAAATCTCCCAAGCTTCTAAGCCCATGTCATAGCTAGATTCTTCAGCAGCAATTAATGCTTCATCTATTGGTAGGCCAGCACCCTGTAATGCTTTCTTATAGGCTGCTAGCTTGAATTTTCCGTTAATTGTATACGAAAGTGGGCCCGTTACGAAACCAATGCGTGTATGTCCATTTTGAATCAGTAAAGATATCGCTTCATAAGCCGCTTGGAAATAGTCAATATTGACAGTAGCTATTGTTTGCGATTCATCTACAGAGCCTGCTAATACAATTGGGACCGGTGAATGATCCATTGTTTGTTGCATCTTTTCTGTTACTTCATCACTCATCATCACAATACCGTCTACTTGTTTGCCAAGCATCGTATCAAGTAACTGTAACTCTTTATCTTCATGTTGATCTGAGTTGGCTAAAATAATATTGTAACGGTACATTGTGGCTATATCCTCTACACCACGAGCCAGCTCTGCATAAACATTATTTGCAATATCTGGGATAATCACGCCAACTGTTGTTGTTTTCTTACTTGCTAATCCACGCGCTACTGCGTTTGGACGGTATTCTAATCGTTCAATTACTTCAAGTACTTTTTTTCGTGTTGCTGGTTTTACGTTTTGATTACCATTGACTACACGAGAGACCGTTGCCATAGAAACATTTGCTTCTCTTGCAACATCATAAATTGTAACAGTCATCGTACGTGCCTCCCTTTTTTCCTATTATAGCCTTATCATACGATAATTTTCATATTATTTTCAAGAAGAACTACGTAAAAACCAAGTACTAATAGTCCTATTCTAGACATTATTTTGTCACGATATAACAAACACCGCCTGCCAAAGTAAGCAAGCGGTGTTAGCTGTTAACAATTAAGCATGGATTTCATGATTTTTCATGAATTTTTGTAGTGTTTCATAGAATGCGTCGAATGTTGGGATGTCCATTTGTTGTTGTGAATCAGAAAGTGCTACAGATGGATCTGGATGCACTTCTGCCATAACACCATCAGCACCGATTGCAATGGCTGCTTTGGCACATGGTAACAATAAATCACGACGTCCTGTTGAGTGTGTAACATCTACGAATACTGGCAAATGCGTTTCTTGTTTTAACACTGGTACGGCAGAAATATCTAATGTATTACGAGTCGCTTTTTCATAAGTACGAATACCACGTTCACAAAGGATAATATTTTCATTTCCTTTAGACATAATGTATTCCGCTGCATGGATGAACTCATCAATCGTTGCAGCTAAGCCTCGTTTTAGTAGGACAGGTTTATTAGTTGCACCTGCTGCTTTTAATAATTCAAAGTTTTGCATATTTCGTGCACCGATTTGAATCACATCAATATAATCTAATGCTTCCTCTAAATGACCTGGCGTCACAATTTCAGTAATAACACCTAAACCATATTCCTCAGACACACGTTTTAAGATTTTTAAGCCTTCTAATCCAAGACCTTGGAAGTCGTATGGAGAAGTACGTGGCTTATAAGCACCACCACGGATTAGCTTTTCACCTTTTGCCTTAATAGAAGCCGCTACTGCAGCTACTTGCTCATAAGATTCAACAGCACAAGGACCAAATACGAAAGATGGCTTCCCTTGTCCAATTAATTCACCATTAATATTAATGACTGTATCTTCGGATTTTTTCTTACGAGATACAAGTAATTCTTTCTTCTTATCAGCTTCAAGTTGTTTTAAAGCTGTTTTAAAGATTTGTTTAAATATATAATCTACCGTCATTTGGTTTAATGGACCTTGGTTGTGTTCTTTAATAAGATCAAGCATGTGTCTTTCACGCAGTGGGTCATAGCGATTTACACCTTGTTTTTCTTTAATTTTACCGATTTCATCAACTACAGCTGCACGTTCGTTAATAAGACGAAGAATTTCTAAGTTTAATCCGTCAATTTGACTACGTAAGCTTTCTAAATCTTTTTGGCTCATGCTTTCTTGCTCCTCTCCTCATGACAGACACTTTCAGAACTCTGAAATGTATGTTACATTTTTAGATAATAGCAATATTATAATCAATGTTGTTCAGAATGTCACGCATTTTTAATTTAGCGCTTCAACTCGCTAAATTGAAATTGAGATATAACGCGAAAGGAAGCGATTACATTGAGTTCTAAATTATTTGCACTTGATATTGGTACACGCTCAGTGGTCGGCATTATTCTTCAAGAAGAAAATGACCATTATCATGTAGAAGATATTGTAGTGAAAGAGCATAAAGAACGTGCCATGGTGGATGGTCAAATACATAATGTCATGTATGTGGCAGAATTAATAAATACAATAAAATATGAACTTGAAGAGAAACACGGTCCTCTGACGAAAGTAAGCGTTGCAGCAGCGGGCCGATCCTTGAAAACTGAACAAGCTAGCGTGACGATCAATATACGTAATCGTCCTATTTTTACAGAAGAAGATATAAGTCGCTTAGAGCTCCAAGCAGTTCAACAAGCCCAACAGCAACTTTTACAACATAAAGAAGATGCCAAAATAAGCCACTATTACTGCGTAGGCTACTCAGTCCTCTACTATCGCTTGGATGGTGAAGAAATTGGCAGCCTCTTGGATCAACAAGGAGACGAGGCACAAATCGAAGTCATCGCTACGTTCCTACCTCGTGTTGTAGTCGAATCACTAATTGCCGCTTTAAAACGAGCTGATTTAGAAATGGAAGCTTTGACATTAGAACCTATTGCAGCTATTAATGTCCTTATCCCTTCCACGATGCGTCGTTTAAATGTGGCTCTTGTCGATATAGGCGCGGGTACTTCTGATATTGCCATTACCGATAAAAGTACTGTTGTAGCCTATGGTATGGTTCCAACAGCAGGCGATGAAATAACAGAGGCTTTAAGTGACCATTATTTACTAGATTTTCCTGTTGCCGAAATAGCAAAGCGTCAGCTTCAAACGGCAGAAGAAATATTAATACAAGATATTCTTGGTTTTGATCAGTATTACCCAAAAGCTGAAGTTTTATTAGCAATTGAACCTGCTGTCAAACAGCTTGCAAAGTCCATTGGAGAAGAAATTTTACGTCTCAATAACCGTGTGGCTCCAAAGGCTGTTATGCTTGTTGGCGGAGGTAGCTTAACACCTAACTTAACAACAGAACTTGGACTAGTCCTTGATTTACCAGCAAACCGTATAGCTGTTCGAGGCATTGATGCTATTCAAAACCTTACTAAGGAAGAGCATATCAAAGCATCGCCAGAGTTAGTTACGCCAATCGGTATTGCCATAGCAGCGAAAAAAATGCCTATTCAATATATGAGTTTAACGGTAAATAATCAGGTGGTTCGTCTTTTTGAGCTAAAAGAAATGACGGTTGCAGATGCATTTTTAGCGGCTAATATCCGTGCTAAACAATTGTATGGAAAACCTGGTCACGGCTTATCTATTAGTGTTAACGGACAAGATATATTCATTCCAGGTGGTCATGGACAGCCAGCTGAAATAATAGTCAACGGACAACAAGCATCAACGAAAACACTAATTAAAACAGGCGATGAAATTCAGCTAGTGGAGGGACAAGATGGACAGCCAGCCACAGTAACGGTGAGAGATCTTATTGATGATGCTGCAATTAAAACCATTACTATCCAAAATACAAAATATGTCATTGAGCCGAAAATTTTAGTCAATCACTCCCCCGCATCGCTGGATACAGCTTTGAATGATCGGGATAGTGTCGTTTTTGAGATAGCTGAAACCATTGAGGAAATTTTTAAAGTCACAAACAACTGGCATTTATTGAAGCAATTTGAGTCTTATACAATACATGTCGATGGACAGCCATTATTTTTACCTGAGTTTTCTTCCCAATTAACGATTAATGGGAAAACTACTAAATTGAGCTATGCAGTGCAAGATGGTGACATGATTAACTTTCAGCAGCAATCATTGCCAACTGTTCAGCGCATTGCAGACCAAATGAATCTTTTACTGGAAGATAAAATCATCATTCATTTCCAAAATGAAGTAGTGGAGCTTTCCAAAACAGTACATGAAGCACTGGTCAATCAAATGATTGTAGCTCCTCTTTCAACTGTGCCCAATGGAGCCACTGTATTATTTACAGAGAAGGATCGCAGTCGTTGGATTTATCAAGATGTATTTCGCTTTTCTAATTGGCAGCTCCCAAGCACATTCAAAGGAAATTTCACGATTTTAAGAAACGGCCAACCTGCAAGTTTTGATATGGAAATTTTCGGTGGCGATCGACTTGAAATATTATTAGCTGAAACCCCTATCGCATAAAAAAAGGGATACGTTACACGATGATCATGTAACGTATCCCTTTTCGTTATGCATTATGCACGTACTTCTTCATTTGAGTCTTTTGTTTCGCCTTTTTTCTCTTCTGCTTTTACTTCTTCGTTAGGAACAAAATCCTCAAGTGGTTCTTCACCCTCAAAGGAAACCGTCCCATCATCAAAAACTGTAGGAGCCTTTGCTGTTTTTAAAGTTTTTACTTTCTCCACTAATTGTGTAGATTGTTCTTGAATTTGTTTAGAAAGTTGAACCGTTTTATCTTTTGCAGTTGTCGAGAAGTCTGCACTCTTATCTTTTAAATGAACAGCTTGTACAGCCACATCACTA
The DNA here is from genome assembly GCF_059424475.1 of Lysinibacillus sp. GW247-5R2A. Classification (NCBI taxonomy): domain Bacteria; kingdom Bacillati; phylum Bacillota; class Bacilli; order Caryophanales; family Bacillaceae; genus Lysinibacillus; species Lysinibacillus sp. GW247-5R2A. Next base: position 174,229 of record NZ_JBWKZL010000006.1, read on the forward strand.
CGTAAATCTTTTCCTGATTTTGGAGCCAACAGTAGACCTGCTGCAGCACCTACAATTCCACCTACTAATGCGCCAATCACAAAATCTTTCATGTTTACACGCTCCTCTTCATAAATCGAATCTTGCGAATGATAAAGCTGAGGCAATGAACTTTCAAGCTGTTTTTCCTTTACTTCGTTAAAATTTGGCTTTTGAGTTGTCATGCAACAATTCCTCCCCATCGTATTATCAAATTTGTCTAGACAGGTTGTCCATCTACTTTTTACAGATGCATGTTCAACTTATGTCCAAGACTTTATTTTTATTCAGACCGTACCATGTACTTACTGAATAATTTTTACTATTTACGACCCCATTTTCTTTTCGGCTTTTCTACTTGAACTGTTTCAAAGCCATACACATCCTCAGATACAGTTTCTTGCTCTATGATTTTGCGCTTTTTCCATTTATCGGCAATGCCCATTGCAACATTGCTCCACTGTACTACTTGCGCAATTTTTTCCTCATTTTGTTCTACACTTTTAGAAACAGAAGAAGTAATTTGCTGTACAGAGTTATTTAAACCATTGACAGAATCACCAATACCTTTAACAGCTTGAACCACTGAATTTAACTGTTCAGATTTATGTTGAATATCCTCTGCTAAGCTATTTGTTTTGGATAATAAAGAAGTTGTTTCTCGTGTGACCCCTTCCATTTGTCCCTCAATACCTGATAAAGTGCCAGATAAACTACTTAAGATGGACTTGAGCGAGAATAATGTCATTCCTACACTCACGCATAAAATTAAAAACCCGATTGCAGCGATAATGGCTGCAATATACAAAATCACTTCCATAAGTTGACCTCCTGCTAGTAAATTCTCTTTACTATTACTTTCCCTATCTTCGACAAAAAAAACGGAATTCCTGCTCAAATTTTAAAAAAACAGCTTAACCCCTACGGACTAAGCTGTTTCATCGTTTTTAAGCACAGCTTCAAAAGCATCTTGGAATTTAGGAACATCTCCAGCACCCATAAATAAGAATACTGCGCCTTGATGTTTTGTTAGTATATCAATTCCTTCAGTGGTAATCACTGCACTGCCCTCGATTAATGACGCCAAATCTTGAATAGAAAGCGCGCCTTGCGTTTCTCTTGCAGAGCCAAAAATATCACATAAATAGGCTGTATCTGCAAGGCTTAGACTATCTGCGAAATCTTGTAAAAAAGCTTGTGTACGTGTAAATGTATGTGGTTGGAATATAGCAACTAGCTCACGATCTGGGAACTTTTGGCGCGCTGATTGAATGGTAGCACGGATTTCCGTTGGATGGTGGGCATAGTCATCTATTAATACATTATCCCCTATATCTGTTTCAGTAAAACGTCTTTTTACACCTTTATACGTGTGCAAACGATCCTGAATAATATCAGGTGAAATTCCTTCATATTCGCATAGAGTAATGACCGCTAATGTATTTAAAATGGCGTGATCCCCAAATAACGGAATGAAGAAAGTGCTATAAAATTCATTGCGAACAAAAACATCGAATTTTGTACCTTCTGTCGTTTTTTCAACATTACGAGCTTCGAAATCATTCTCAGATCCAAATCCATAATAAACAACTGGAACTTTTGCTTGGATACGTTGAAGCTGTTCATCATCACCACATGCAATAATAGCTTTCTTTACTTGTAAAGCTAATGATTGAAAAGCAGAATAGACATCATCTATATTTGCAAAGTAGTCTGGGTGATCAAAATCAATATTTGTCATCACCGCATAGTCAGGATTATATGCTAAAAAGTGTCGGCGGTATTCACACGCTTCCATCACAAAGAAGTCAGCATTTGCATGGCCAGCACCAGTACCATCACCAATTAAATAGGATGTTGGTTTATAACCACCTACCACATGTGCCATTAAACCAGTAGTTGAAGTTTTACCATGTGCACCTGTTATGGCAATGGATATATAGTTACCAATATATTCTCCTAAAAATTTATGGTAACGAATAATCTCTACGCCGATTTCTCGGGCACGAATTAATTCTGGATGATCATCAGGAAAAGCATTACCTGCAATTACAGTCATGCCTTCTTTAATATTATCTGCATTAAATGTAAAAATTGGAATATTACGTTCACGTAACGGCTGCTCCGTGAAGAAATATTTATCGACATCTGAGCCCTGTACTTGTTCACCAGCATCAAATAAGATTTGTGCAAGTGAACTCATGCCAGAACCTTTAATGCCTGTGAAATGAAAAACTGTCATTAATTAAACCCCCCGGGAATTTCAATATCCCATCTATCATCTATTAGGTGTAACGTATTATTTCACGATTGATTAGGTATTAATACCTTCACAAGTATTAAAAAATACGTACTATTCAACACATCTTGTCTATTATAGCACTTTTTATGCATAAGGATAGATGTGTAACTTTTCTAAAAAAACTAATTTCGGCGTAAATTAGATAATGTAGACGAAAACAAGACAATTCTTATTCAAACATAGTAATTAAATCTTCTTCCGTAATGAAACTTTCACGCGGCTTACTACCTCTTGCCTCTGAGATAAAGCCATGTGATTCCAACATATCAATTAAACGAGCAGCACGATTATAGCCAATATGATATTTTCGTTGAATCAAGGACGTAGAAGCTCCACCTTGTTCAAAAACAAAACGGCAAACATCTTCAAACAAATCATCCTGTTCTGCGGATACCTCTGTTTTCTTCAATAGCTCCTCTTGATCAAAAATATAATCGGGCTCTCCTTGTTCACGAACATGCTCGATGATCGCTTCAATTTCATCATCTGTAACAAATGTACCTTGGAGACGTACTGGCGCTGACATACCGTTACCTAAATATAGCATATCGCCTCTTCCAAGTAACCTTTCTGCTCCCTGCCCATCCAAAATTGTACGAGAATCAATTTGTGAAGATACTGCAAAGGCAATACGTGTAGGAATATTGGATTTAATTAACCCTGTTATAACGTCTACAGATGGTCTTTGTGTTGCAACAATTAAATGGATTCCACATGCACGTGCCTTTTGAGCAATACGGCAAATTGCCTCCTCTACATCTGCTGGAGACATCATCATTAAATCGGCTAACTCATCAATAACAATTAAAATATATGGCAATTTCAAACTATGTTCATTATTTTTATCTGCTATTGCATTATAGCGCGTAATATCCCTTGCCCCTGCATGCGCAAACAGTTGATATCGACGTTCCATTTCCTCCACTGCCCATTTAAGAGCTGCAGTTGCAGCCTTCACATCTGTGATCACAGGGCTAACTAAGTGTGGGATATGGTTAAATGGTGCCAATTCCACCATTTTAGGGTCAATCAACATTAGTTTTAACTCATGTGGTGCAGCTTTATATAATAAACTAACCAAAATAGAATTGATACAAACGGATTTACCTGAGCCCGTCGCACCGGCAATTAAACCATGAGGCATTTTTCGTAAATCCAGTGTCACAGGCTTACCTGTTAAATCAAGACCTAATGCTGCCTCTAATGGCGAATCTGATTCAAGGAAGGATGCACTATTCGTCACTTCTGATAATCGTACAGCTCTTGATACGCGGTTTGGAATCTCAATACCAATCGAGCTTTTCCCAGGGATCGGTGCTTGAATACGAATATCCTTTGCTGCTAAAGCAAGCTTTAAATCATCTGCTAAATTTCTGATTTTGCTTACCTTCGTACCATGACTCACAGTAATTTCGAATTGAGTAACTGCAGGTCCCTGCATAATCGATTCGATTTGGGCAGAAACCTGGAAATAAGAAAGTGCTTCCACCAATGTATCCCCTTGTTGCTCCATCCAATCTGTATCCTGTGTTTTTTCCTCTGGTAGCTCTAAATATTCGTCAGTTGGCTTTTGATAAACGTGCACAGGTATTGCTTTTTCCTCAACTGGTAGCTCTAGTTCAGCTTCTAAAACCTGTTCTAGATTTTCCACGGGTTTTACTGGAGAATCCTCTACAATTTCAGAATGAACTTCAGTTACTGAAATGATTTCTGATTCTAGTTCTGTTGTTGCAGCAACTTCATCAGCACTAATTCTTGCAATCTCTGCTTCTTCATTCGAGGATACACGAGTCATAGTTGTTACAGGAGCCATTGTAATAACCGCTACTGGATTATCTGATTGGGCTTCTGTAATGAGATCTTGTCTTTCATTTTCGTGCCGATTGTACTCAACATCTCCTTGAATTTGACTGAATAAAGCAGATTGTGAATCACTTTCTTCCTCTAGCTGTGGTTCAACTAGCTGTATAGCATCTGTATCTATGCTCACCGAAGGCAGGGATTGTTCCTCTTCTTTAGCTTCCGTCACATCCATCAGCACATCTTCTACTGCTTCCGGATTACTTTCCACACGAATAGGCTGCGCCATTTTGATTTGTTGTTGAATCCGCCATTTTTCTTTATCCGTTTTTAACATGAGGACATTGAATGGAATACGACTTTTTTCTTCCTTTGGCATAGCATCAGATGATTGTTCATCCATCCCCATCTGATAGTCCTCTTCATTACTCGAAGGCTGTACGACAGTTACCTCTCCAATATGAATGGTAGAATTTTCAATTTGAACTTGTTCCACAATCAATTCTTTCACATGAATCTCAGACTGATCTGCAGAAAGCTGCTGTAAGGTTTGATCTTGCATAGCAGCTTCCTTCACTTGATCTTCAAATGCCATGGCAAGAGGTGTGGTTGGTGGCACCACGATATTTGTTGGCGCACTGTCGGGTACACCCTTTTCTTCATCCAACAAATCAGCATCAAATGTAATAGGTTCGACAGTAGGTTCATGGAATTCTTGTTCCATTTCAACTTGATGACCTGTACTAGGCGGCTCTTTTTCTTCTAGTATATTTTCATTAGCCTCATTTGTTGTCGCTTCTTTTAATGGCTGATGAATTGTCCATACATCAGGGGTTGTCCTAGCCGTTTCTTGTAGCTCATGTTCTTCTTTTCTTTTATCTAATAATTCATTGATAGGACTTGGTTTTGCAAATCCATAAACGGGTGAAGGTACATCCGTTGGGATAAAGCGTTTCCGATTTTCAAGAAAATCGCTATCTACTTTTTGAGCTTTTTGTTCTTGCCACTGTGGTTTATCTTTTGGTGCAGATGTTGTCTTAGGTATAATTGACTCTTCACGATCTTGTGCATCTCGAAATACTAAACTTGCTCTTGAACGGTGTTCCTGTTCGACCGGCTGACTTTTCACAGTTGTTTTTCTACCAGTGCGTTTTGAACGACTCGCTAATAAATCTCGAATCCCTGATACATCTACATCATAAACGCTTGAATCAACAATATGATGATTTAAATGCTTGGGTAAGGATAAATCCTCGATTTGCCCATAATAATCATCATTCTCTACCTGATTGAACATTTCTTTTGGGGGTGCTTGTGATACAACGCCTTCCTCATCATCGTCAATCAATGGGAAACGGAAAGTTTTTTGCTTAGTCATTGGTGCCTCTTGCTGAGTATGTAACTGTTCTACTTGTTCCTCTCCGTAGTCCTCATAAAATTCTTCATACTCGTATTCATATTCATCTTTATTTAAAATTTTATTTATTTGTTTTTTAAACCAGTTCACTTCGTTTCACTCATTTCTCTTACACTTCATTTATAGCATTGTCTAGTATTGCACAAATCAATAGCTCAATGTCTATATCAAAAGCATACCATAAAAACGCTCGCGAAACTTGCATTTAGAGGCTCATTCTACACAAAAAAATCGTTATGTTACTAGCATATTAGTAACATAACGATTTAGGGAATTTCACCTTGATACATTGGATAATATCATGATAAAAATTTTGAATTTTAATAATTTTATTATCAAAAAATGAGTTTATTATTTACCCGATGATTCAAATGCACTACCTACGATAGCATCTTCAGGCAAAACTAAAATTCCTTTTTCAGATGGAGCATTAGGAATAGCTAGCTCACGTGCTGAACAAAGCATGCCAAATGAATCTACACCTCTTAAATTTCCTTCTTTTATAAGCATTCCTGAAGGCATTACCGCACCAATCTTTGCAACTACTACCTTTTGCCCTGCTTCTACGTTAGGTGCGCCACAAACAATTTGTAAAGTCTCATCTCCAACGTTTACTGAACAGATACTTAATTTATCAGCATTTGGATGTTTTTCTTTCGTTGCTACAAAACCTACGACAAATTTCGGAGAGAAATCAACATCTAGGCTAATGTTAGCACCGTTCTTTTCGATTGCTGCTACTAATTGTTCTACTAACTCTGGCGTAACCTCAACTAATCCTTTTGCATCTGTTTGTACATATTGGCTCGCATTAAATAAATTAAAAGCTTTAATTTCACCCGTTTGAGCTTCTTTTAATATAGCAATATCCCCAGCACGCTCTACTACTGTGTTAACGATAGACTCCGTTGCTAGTTGAACTAGTAATACATCTCCTACATGCTCTTTGTTGTAAAATACGTTCATTGTTTTTCTTGCTCCTTTTTCACTCTGTTTTTTGCTAAAATAAAGATCGGTTCTAATTCCCCGTCTTCATAGATAAAAGATAATGACGTGATCGGTACTGTACCGACTGCAAAAAAATGCATCGTCATCTGTGCTAATACATCATACCCTGTTTCATTCCGAATATCACCTATAATTAGCACATCTTGATGGGGCACAGATAATGTCATATCCCCCTCCACTTGCGTACGCATTTCTTTTAAAAAGCTCTCATTTAAAATTCGGCTTGCATCATAACCATCATTCATATTAACAAAATAAAAGATATTATTGGCGACCTCATCCTTTTTATAAGAGGTTGGTAATTGTTTAACTGAAAAACGTGCCATTTCACGAATTTGCTCTACACTTAATTGTAAAGCTTCCAGCATAGATTCATCGATAAAACGATAGGTTTTGCCTAAATCAAGCGCATAAAAGATGCGTGTTTCCGCTGTATGGTCTGTTGTAATAAACGCATGTCCCTCTTTTGATGCTTGAGGATAGGATGTCGCACGAATAACAGGATAAATTTGTGTAGCCGTTTGGAAACCCTGTTCTTTTTCTTGTTCCATCGCATTAAAAGTTTGCGTAATCGTATACACAACCTCATCAATAGCTGCTTCTTGCTTATCATTGTATTTGGCTAAAATCCCAGGTAGCGAGAGCTCCATACCTTTTTCAATCGTCTTATGATTCAATCTTAATTTATCGTGCTTTTTATCGAAATGAAAATCGTATTTCTCTTCGTTTAATCGTTTTCTTAATAGCTCTACAAGCTGCTCTGATTTCAATTGCTTCATATTTTCTCACATCCTATCTTCAAAATGAAACGGCTCACATGTTTGTGAACCGTCTTGTTCAATCTTGTTTATTTACTTCATCTTAACCGAATGAACGATTTTCGTCATCTCACGCAAATTATCTTCTATATGTTTGGCTGGAGAAATCGTGGTCATTTTCACGCCACCACTACTCACAATGAGCTCCATTTCATTCTCATCATCTGTTTTTAGTATAGCTGTAAAGCCAAAGCGACCATCTTTATCATAAGTAGTCTCCTCAATGATTTTATCAGCTTCATTGTCTTTTAAAAGATGATAGTAAAGTTTACTATCTTGTGCTTCTTTATCGTTAATGAAGAGGATATAGCTTTCTTTTCCTTTTGAAATAACAATATTGTAAGCATCTGAACTATCTTCAACTTTAAAATTTGAAGGTAAGTATAAATTAATATTCCCAATTTCCTCGGTATGTTCTTCAGGCTCTTCTGCAAAAACCGTTTCTGTGATTTGAAGTCCGTTGGCAATTTGCTCATCGATCGATTGATTGCAGCCAGAAAGCATCAGAAGTAACAGCGTCAGGCCAATAACTTGTAGCCATTTATATGACATGTCTCTCTTCCTTTCTCTTGCACTACTAACTAACTTTTTTTCTATTTTAAAAAAATTATTAGGAAGATGCAACCTCTCCGCATGCGCATCACTAATTCCATTTAACTATTTTTCGGTAAATGTGAACAAATATTGACCAACCAATAGTGATACAATATGCTCAAACATCATTTGTCTGCTTACTAAACCTTGTGTAAAAATCCCTACTGCTCCAGTGCCCTGACGAATATCCCTGCGCTGTGTATATTGCTCCATGAGTGGACCAAGCTCTCCGCCAGATCTGATTTCCTGGGCAATTTCTTTTGGTAAAATAATTTGTGCACCTGCCGCTGTAAATGTTGTCCCATCGGATACTGTTAATGCACCCCAATTACATACATATATTTCACCTTCTATTTCAGTTACACCACCTTCTAAACCAAAGGATAGTGATGCATCGGTTTTTATTATGGCATTTTTCGCGCGGTTCATCGCACCTAATCTCGTTTCTTCATTCGACATAGGCTGATCTGATACTTCTGAGGCAGCTTTCACATAGCTAAAGGTTGTATCCTCAAAATATTTTTGAACTACAGCTTCAACTGCTTCAGTTTTCGCTTTATTAGTTGTTCCAATTGCTATTTTCATCAAACCCCTACTTTCTTTCCATAGAAAAAGATGCCTTTTTACAGGCATCTTTCCAACTTCTTATACATTAGCGCGAATAGACTCTAAAGTCGAACGATCTGCTTTTTTCACTAATTCAACAATTAATGCTTTTGCAGCAGCATAATCATCAATGTGAATGATAGACGCAGATGTGTGAATATAACGTGAGCAAACACCAATTACTGCACTTGGTACACCGTCGTTAGCTGTATGTACTCGTCCAGCGTCAGTTCCACCCTGTGATACAAAGTATTGGTAAGGAATATGGTTGGATTCAGCTGTATCTAAAATGAATTCTCGCATACCACGATGTGTCACCATTGTACGGTCAAGAATACGAAGTAATGTTCCTTTACCAAGCTGTCCAAATTGATCTTTTTTACCTGATGTATCATTTGCTGGTGAAGCATCTAATGCAAAGAATAAATCCGGTTTTATCATGTTTGCTGACACTTGAGCACCACGTAAACCAACCTCTTCCATTACATTTGCACCTGAATATAAATGAGACCCAAGCTTATCATTTTTGACTTCTTTCATTAATTCAATTGCTAAACCACAGCCATAGCGGTTATCCCAAGCCTTGGCCATAATTTTTTTCGGATTGGCCATTGGTGTAAATGGACAAACAGGAATGATGGATTGTCCTGGACGAACGCCCAATGCTACAGCATCTTCCTTGCTGTCAGCGCCAATATCGATTAACATATTTTTTATTTCCATAGGCTTAGAGCGTTCTGCATCCGTTAATAAATGCGGTGGGATAGACGCGATAACACCAGGAATAGCCCCATTTTTCGTATAGACTTCTACACGTTGTGCAAGCATAACCTGGTTCCACCAGCCACCTAACGTCTGAAAACGGATCATGCCATTATCAGTAATAGAAGTAACCATAAATGCTACTTCATCCATATGACCTGCAACTAAAATTTCTGGTGCATCTGCAACATCACTATGCTTTACACCAAAAATCCCCCCCAAATTGTCTTGAACGATTTCATCTGAATACTTTTCCAACTCAGATCGCATGAACGCGCGAACAGCGTGCTCATTACCAGGAGCACCTGGTAGCTCTGTTAATGTTTTAAATAATTGCAATGTTTCCTCATTCATGTTGACTCTCTCCCCACGAAGTAGAATATTCTTCCTCGCCTATTGTAACATATTTATTTCCGAATTCGAAATATTGATACATTTCCTAAAACGGTTATCATGTGAACGTGCATTCACTCTATAGGCTATGCTAAAATATAGGTACAGAAAAAGGAGGAAGATGTATGAAATTACGTGATTTTTTAATTGGTGTTGCAACTGGCTTAGCTGCCGCAGTCATTATTAAAGAAGCTAGTGAAAAAGTTTCTCCGTTCGTACCTGCAGGACAAGTACTTGAAAACATAAAAAAAGAATTTAAAAAGGATGCACCGATTGACGGTTCCTGGATTTTTATGAAAACAGAAGATTTTACAAATGGTATCATTACAATTCCTGTCTACCGTGGAGGCATCTCCCGCATGCATGAGGGTGACATGCAAACATTTGAATTTGCAGCTGATGCACGCTCGGGCGTTGTAGTGGAATTAACAGAGGTTTAGCCCTAAAATAAGCAAAAGAAGCCATCTCATTTTTATTGAGATGGCTTCTCTTTATTATTCTGATAAACCTTTATTATTAAAGTATTTTTTATACTTGCGATAATAATTTAAGTTATTGAGTGTTAGCTTCACCCAACGCTTTGTATTCATATCTTCATTATAGTAAAGGGAGTTTGTGTATTTACCTTCACTAATTAATTTTTTCGCCTCTAATTTAAGCTTTTCGTTCGATGCATATTTGAATAATACACCTTTTGGAATAACCATCCACAGATGTTTATCCTCCACATAAGTAACTTCTTGCTCGATGTCTAACATATGATCATCAGCAACGTATTTCATTAAATTATGGCCACTTGCCGTAACATAATAGCTGGAACGTCCATTACGTAAATTAATTTCAAACAGCTTGTACTGCTTATCACGAATATCATATTTCATATCGAAATTGGCAAAGCCTGTATAGCCGATGTCCTCTAAGAAGAAACGTACTTGATCCATTAATTCCTTATCATATGTTGTTACGATTGCGGCATAACTTCCGATACCTTCAGGTGAATGCTCTTCTAGAATAGGATTTCCTAGACACATCAGCTTCACTTTCCCATCTTTGCCCACATAAGCGTTAAGCACACGCATATATGAATCATCACCAGGGATAAATTCTTGAATAATCATTGTATCTTGATAGCTTGAGCTATAAATCGCTTTTAAAATAGCTATTTTTTCTGCCTCATCATGCGCAACAAAAACTTTTTTCTTCCCTGGGAATTTACATGCCCAGTATTCAACAGAATTTGATGCCTTTAAAATAATGGGATACTCAAACGGAGGTGTAAAATTGTCATAATTATCTGCTGTTACAGTCGTTGTCCCTGGATATTTAAAATCGTATTTATCACACATCTTGTAGAAATTTTCTTTGAGTAAAATTTCATCCATTAGAGACTCATCGATGTAAGGTACTGTGAAATGCTCCTGTAGCGCTGGCTTATTTTTAATAATAAGCTTGGCATAATCGTCACCACACGCTAAGAGCAATAGTTTTTTATCCGCATATTGCTTTGCAACTTGTGCAAGGGCAGGAGCAAATACATCCTGTTCATTCAAACGGTCGATTTCTTGAAATTGTAAGATATGGCTATCTTGAGTAGCTGTTAAATGCGAACGTCCTAAGACAAGTGGTTTAATTCCATATGCTTCATAAAATGCACGGGCCATCCCATATGCATTCATATCTGATCCTAGTAAAACTGGTAAAAATGGTTGTTCAGTTGCCATGTTTATATCAACTCTCTTTTATATTTTAGTTTCGTGTTTAGTGTATCATATTTTCCATCATCATCACGAACAAAAAAGCGAGGTATCGACATTTTACATGTCAACTACCTCGTCATGGTTAGAATGTAATTACAGCTTGTCTACTACGCTCGAGCTTAGCTTTGATTTCTTTCCCCGTTTCATCCCATTTAATCATACGGTAATAGGCATCATGGTAGAAAATAAAGCCATAGTTATTGGCAAGAGCTTCTTTCATAAGACGCTCTTTGGCAAAAACACTTGTCATTGGGTAGTCATCATAAGCTAAAACCCATAATGGATTTTGATGAGCATGAGTAGGCATAATGTCTGCCATATGCAAAAGTACTTCACCTTGTTGAGTAAGTTTAATAACAGCATGTCCTTCACTATGACCACCTGTATGAATCATCTCGATTCCTGGTACTACTTCCAACATATCTTCATAGGTTTCAACTAAGTGCTGCACAGGCTCCCAATTTTCTTTCCAGTACGTATTTTTTGAGCGAATATTTGGGTTACGCATCTCATCCCATTCAATTTTTGTTACAAAAATTTTAGCATTTGGGAAAGTAGGCACAAGCACATCATCCTGCCACTGAGTTAAGCCACCCGCATGATCAAAATGTAAATGTGTCATTAGCACTGCATCAATATCTGCTGTCGTTAAGCCAAGCTCTTGTAAACTATCCGCTAACGAAGATTCCTCTGTTACCCCAAAGTTTCTTAGCTGTTTTTCATTTAATTTGTTAAAGCCAACACCCGTATCAATCAGATAGTTTTTGCCCTCATATTGAATAAGAATTGGTTCTGTTGGTAATTCAATTTGGTTTTTTTCATTGACTGGATATTTACGTGACCAAAGTGGTTTCGGTACAACTCCAAACATCGCACCACCATCTAGGCACGTAACACCCCCGTTAAGCCATGATAATGACATATTGTGAAACTGTAACTGATCCATCCATATTCCCCCTACAATTTAGTGATAAATTGCGACTCTAAGCGATAAATCGGTTGTCCTTTTGCAGAAAATTTCTGCTCATATTCAGTCATCACATTATCCTCAGGCATGTTTGCATGTAGGTTGAGTGATACATACTTTAGTAACATACCATATTCAGATATACTGATTAACGAAAATTCAAACAAACCACGGTTATCCGTTTTAAAATGGATTTCCCCATTATCCACCAAAATCGACTCATATAATTTCAAAAAACCCTCATGCGTCAAACGTCTTTTGGCATGACGTGTTTTTGGCCAAGGATCTGAGAAATTCAAATATACACGTGCTACATCATTTTTGTTAAAGAATTTATTTAAATCCGCACCATTTACTTTAAGCAAACGTAAATTGGCTGGAGATTTTGCTTCTAGAATTTTCTCTAATGCACAAACGATTACACTATCATAAAGCTCAATGCCAATATAATTAATATCTGGGTTTTGTAAAGCCATTCCCGTAACAAATTGTCCCTTTCCAGTACCAACTTCTATATGAATTGGGTTGTCATTTCCGAAAACAGCCTGCCAATTCCCTTTAAAGTCTTCAGGATTCGGAACGATTACCTCTGGATGATTTGTAATCATTTCCTCTGCCCAAGGCTTATTTCTTAATCTCACTGTTGTTCCTCATTTCTTTCTTATAAAATTATTGATTTTTTTATAGTATAACGTATTCCTCTTACATTCGCATAAAATTATTGCGCAATGATATTATTTAAGAATTCTTTGTCATAATGTTCCATGCATTCTGTTGCACTGTACAGTGAATGGTAGAACCCTGATGGACACTTCCACTATAATTACCATCCATATGACAATCAACCTTGTGATCATTCACGATAATATCGAAATGTTGTCCTTGTAAAAATGTGATTTCTTTAAATTTCGTATGCTTTTCAAAAAAAACAGTCGCAAAAATAAGTAATAATTTCAGACGGGAAATATCATGGACGATTGTCATATCGACTCGACCATCATCCGCTTTTGCAGCTGGTGATATTTTCATCCCTCCGCCAAAATAGGGCTGATTGCACATGGCGACAAACCATGCTCGTTGGAATTGCCACTCTTGTTGATCAGAACGTATCGTGACGTTAAAACATTCAAAGCTAAATAAGCCTCTAATGACAGCAATAGCATACGACAGCTTACCCAATCCTATTTTATTGAGGTAAAATTTAAGGCGAGATGTATTAATCGATTTTGTGACATAAGCATCAAACCCTATGCCAGCATTGTTGACAAAGTTTCCATCCCATCTATTGCTGAGCTGAATACTTCCCGCATCTATTTTTGTATAGGCCGTGGAAGCATTCAATACATAGTCCTCGATTTCCTGAGCATTGTAAAATGTGGGAAACGAACGCGCAAAATCATTACCAGAGCCTGCACGAACCACACCAAGCACTAACAATTCATTATGTACAACACCACTAAACACCTCATGGATGGTACCATCTCCACCAACAACTATTAGTAATTTTTGATCCTGCTGTTGTCGAGCCCATTGTTTGGCAAGTTCTCGTCCATGTCCTTCATATTCCGTAAAAGCCACTTCATAACCTATTGTTAGCTGCTTTCGAAGTTGAGACCATACTTTCTTCCCTTTACCATTCCCTGCAGCTTCATTGACAATAAATAGAATTTGCATACTCAATCCTCTGTTGTTTGTGAAGCTTGCTGCCAAATATCTCTATTAAACGAAGTAGTTTGTACAGTATTTAGAATCGCTTGAGCTGCACGTATTTGCATATGCTTCATTGGAGAGGATGCCTTTCGCAAATGCTCCATCCACTCTCCGTAATTTCGACGATCCACAAAACGAATCCCATACGGTGATCCCGGATAATCAAAATAACCATTTCGAGTTAATACCACTTTTCGAATAGGCATATCTATATTCTCTTCTTTAAACAATTGGGATAGTACCGACTCCATACGGGCTAAGTTTATCGTTGGATTCAGAACTTTAGAGTCCTTTGTCCCCACTTTTTTCATCCAAAAGCGATCACTTCCACCAACATATACAGCTTGATTATCCGCTTCCAAAACGGTAATACAAATACACTCCGTCGGAGACATTAACACAACATCAAGCTCAATCGGTGCTTTTCTTATTTGTAGAATAGGGTAATAAAACAACAAGAAATTATCTGGTAATGTTTGTAATAAAGTACGTAGTAACGAGTCACGCATGAAGCGAGGATCTACATATGATTTTTCACGTAATGTTGAACTGGCCCATTTCATTTGGAAATGGAAAAATTGATCAATAAACATGCGCTTCAATTCATGGATGGATTGCGGAGCATACACAATCTTAGGTTCAAATGTTAGTGTTGTTTCTTCTTCTGGAATGGTATCCTCACTGCTTATGAGCTCGTTTGATATTTCTATATCTTCAACGTCTTCTGCTGCTTCTTTTTGTCGTCCTGTAAATATTTTTTTAATAAAGGAAAATCGCTCTTTCTCCTCGAAAGTATCCGCTTCTGTCTCATTATCAATATGTTGCCATTCGCTTATATCTTCTCCCAATTCCCATTGACGCTTAATGCGATCCCATTGGCTTTTCTTCAAGCGTACAAATTGTGTAGGATATCTTGCTAAGTCAATTTGATAGCGAGAAATATAATCTTGTATTTTCACTAATTGTGCCATGTAAAGGTCACTCCAATCTTCCTTACCATCTCGTTAGTTCTCTCTTTTCTCGATTGCTTAAGAGATAAAAGGGTTTATGCATTCTTATGTATTCATTACATCGACATTTGTTCTACAAATTTCAATCTGTAAGATTATGCTACTATCCTTTTCATTTTACATGACGAGACCCAACATTACACCATAAATAAAGAGAACTATCCATACAGATAGTTCCCTACACGGTTCTTTTATTTTGTATTGATTGAAAGTGGTAATTTCGCTTCAAATGTTTGCTGTAATTGACGAGTCCATTCACCTGGAACGCCAGCACCAATTTGGTTGCCGTCCACATCAATGACTGGCGTAACCTCAGAAGATACAGACGACACAATGATTTCATCCATTGTTAGTAAGTCTGCTTTCGTCATCGGCTCTTCGATCACTGGTAAATTAATTTCTTCCGCACATTTTAAAATGACTTGACGAGTAATACCGTTTAAGATGAAATTATTAGCTGGATGTGTATAAAGTTTACCATCTTTAATGCCATAAACATTTGCTGAAGAGCATTCTGTCACGATATCTCCGCGATGTAAGATCGCTTCATAGCAACCTTTTTCAGCAGCTTCTTGTTTTGCTAAAACTGCACCAAGCAGGTTTAAAGATTTAATGTCACAACGTAACCAACGAATATCCTCAACAAAAGTAGCTTTAACACCTTTTTCAAAATTTTCATATGCACGTTCACCCGCTTTTACATTACCAGTTAATATAGCTGGAATACTTGCATCCGGGAAAACGTGATTACGGGAATTAGCTCCACGAGTGATTTGAAAATAAATATGTCCTGTTTCCAAATTATTCTTTTCAATTAACTCATGTAGTAATTTGTGTAAAACGTCTTTTGTATAAGGAATAACAAGGCGAATTTTTTCGGCGCTCGCATAGAAACGATCAATGTGCTCTTGTGCTGTAAACATATTTCCGTTATATACTTTGATTACTTCATAAATACCGTCACCGAACTGATAACCTCTGTCTTCTGGTGAGATTGCAATAGATCCTTCTTCAACAATTTGATCATTCCATAATGAATATGCCATTTTCCGTTCATCCTTTTCGTCTTTATGTTATTTTTTTCCCGCAAGCTCAACAATTGCTTCCGCATAAATAGCCGCTGCTTTTACAAGATTTTCAACCACTACAAACTCATCCGCTCGATGCGCCACATCCTGCTCCCCAGGGAATAACAT
Organism: Lysinibacillus sp. GW247-5R2A; assembly: GCF_059424475.1. Lineage (NCBI taxonomy): Bacteria > Bacillati > Bacillota > Bacilli > Caryophanales > Bacillaceae > Lysinibacillus > Lysinibacillus sp. GW247-5R2A. The sequence continues at coordinate 190,587 of NZ_JBWKZL010000006.1, forward strand.
GCCAAATGCCACGCCCTTTTTCAGCACACGTGCATACGTCCCACCACCTGTAGATAATAGCGGTGTTTCTGTATCACCTGATTGACGTCTATAAATGGACGCTAATGTTTGGATAAATGGGTCATCTTCGCTAACATAATGAGGCTTGGAGTCGTCTTGAATATCTAATGAAAATCCTCTTTTTACAACTAAACGTTGAGCCTCTGTAATTTTTTCATCGAATGGATAGGACACAGAATAGCGCATACTAATTACTAAACTGCCACCTTTACTAACATCATAGCTAACAATGCCTGGATTTAACGTTGTATGACCAGACATGGCGTCTTCAAATTGTAATTCAAGCTGATGGCCATAATGATCCTGATAAAAAACATCTGCGATAAAGTCGACAAATTGTTTACTTGACTCAGTCGTCAACTCTTGTTGTAAAAACGCAGCAAGATAAACAGCTGCATTGACACCTTTTTCTGGTTCCATTGCATGGGCTGCTTTACCTTTGATAGTTATTATATAGCGAGAGTCCTCCATTAATAAAGAGCCATCTAGCTGATTTTTGTTTAAAAATGTTTGAAAATTCTGTTCGAATTGCGCTGATGCATGCTGAACTGTTGCTTTGGCCAAATCTGGTACCATATTTGGGCGCTTTCCTGCATTAAATAGTAGTAGTTGTTCTTTCGTAGCATCACCTACTTTATTTTGAGAGAACACAAGCTCAGCAATGCCTTTCTCAGCATTAATGAGCGGGAAATCTGCATCGGGTGCAAAACCGATTGACGGCATTTCCTCCTGTTTGAAATAGTGGTCGACACAGCGGAACCCTGTTTCTTCATCCGTACCAACGATCATTCGCACTCTTTTATCTAATTGAATACCTGCATCTTTGACAAGTTTCATGGCCATCCATGCCGCAACTGTAGGGCCTTTATCATCAATTGCACCACGTGCATACAGCTTACCATCAGCTACAGTGCCGCTAAATGGTGGGTATGTCCAATCAGCTTCATCTCCAATTGGAACCACATCAACATGACATAAAATTCCTAATAAATCTTCACCTGCACCCATTTCGATATGTCCAGCATAGTTATCAACATTTTTCGTTAATAACCCTTCTTTTTGGCCCTTTGCTAGTAACCATTCAAGCGCTTGAAGTGGACCATTACCAAAAGGTATCTCAGTAGTTTTCGTATCCTCATCAAGAATACTATTAATTTGCACAAGCTCCTGTAACTCTTGTACTAATTCATCTTGCCTTTCTTTTGCAGCCTGTAACCAATTCATACCATGTACCTCCTTCAAGTATTAACATTATTCTACACCTTACAACATATATGACAATCTTCTTTCTGACAACTATTTTCAGTAACTTCTACTGACACTACCACATATAGCATGTTTTTCAGGTATTCCCACAAAATACAGTGAAAATTTTATGTTTCTATTGTAAATTTCTATTGCATTCACTAGAAAATCATGTAGTTTTTCTATATAATGAAGTTATCAGAATAATTCTTCTGACTATAAAAATTAGAAAAGGGGATGTCTAAGGCAGCTACTTAATAGCCTAAGTGCACTCCGCACATATTGTCGTCCGCTAGTCTTTGCCAAGAGAATTAAGATGAAGGAGTGGTTCATTTAATGAAACCAACTACTGATCGAATGCTTAATCGTATTAAAGACGTGTACATGTTTATTTTAGACAAAGGAACCGTGTCTACACAGGATTTAGTCGAAGAGTTTAGTATCACTCCTCGCACCGTTCAAAGAGATTTGAACGTGTTAGCCTTTAACGATTTGGTGACGAGTCCAAGTCGAGGCAGATGGACAACGACGAAGAAAAAAGTAAAATTGACGTCTTAGTTTTACGTAGAATGCGTAAAGCATTATGTATGGAAAAGAATGACCTTTCGTCGGGGTCATTCTTTTTTTGTTGTTAGAAGATTATTAGATATTGCTGATCTTCTTGGATCAATCGAAGACAATCATTATTTTGCTGTTTCATTGGCAGTTGGAATAAGAAAATAAATGAAAAGCTCATCTTGCTCCTTTAAATAAAATGAAGCTCGTTCAGTCATTTCTCGTTTAACGTTACTGAAACGTATCTCTCGAGAGTATTTTGACTATTTACAGTTGCTTAACAATCCGTTAAACTCGAAACATTCTAAATTGTTGAGAGGAGGATTTTATATGAAATTGTCAAATTTGTTTCATCCATTAGTTTGGATTATTTTAGGTGGAACAGTTTTCACACGTATTGCAAGCTTTATGGCGATGCCTTTTTTAGCTATTTATTTACATAATGAAATTGAAGCCTCTCCTTTACAAATTGGATTGACGATTGGGATTGCACCCCTTATATCTACAGTTGGGGGGTTTTTTGGTGGATATTTAACGGATCGTTTCGGTAGGAAAAGTGTCATTTTATTAACGATCATTGTATGGAGCCTCGTATTCTTTGGCTTTGCCACTGTCCATACAGTTTGGTTATTTATTCTATTCAACGCCTTGAACGGTCTGTGTCGCTCATTTTTTGAACCTTCTACTCAGGCATTAATGATTGATTTTACACCTGCTGATAAACGGAAAAGGCTTTTTTCATTACGGTACACGGCCATTAATATTGCCGCAGTCATTGGCCCAATAATAGGTGTCTATATCTCGCAGTTAGCAAGTCCAAGTATCCCTTTTATGCTAACCGGTATTATGTATATTATTTACGCCATATTTTTATTTTTCGTGTTAAATCGTTATCAAATGCAACAACAAAAAGCTGTTACGCAAACAAAAATTTTGCACACCTTTACAATCCTTTTAACAAATCGTGTGTTACTTAGCTTTATTTTTGGGGCGATCCTTATCAATATCGGGTACTCTCAATTTGATTCGACCTTGCCACAATTCATTGAATTAACTGTTGAAAATGGAACAAAACTGTATTCCCTATTGATTTCACTTAATGCAGCGGTCGTCTTATTATTACAATTACCTATTAGTATTGTGTCTGAACGATTCTCATCATCCGCCACTTTATTAATCGGTATTCTATTTTTTGCGATCGGCCTATTCATGTTCGGGCTCTCCGACAACTATACGCTCTATATCATCGCCATGATTATTTTTACGATTGGAGAAATCTTTGCCTTCCCTACAATGAATGTCATGATTGATGAAATTGCGCCTGACACTCAAAAAGCGACCTACCTTGGCGCTGCGCAGTTTAAAAATTTAGGGGGCTTTATCGGACCCATTATAGGAGGTTGGCTATTAACGCACTATATGGATGCCATGTTTGCAATTATAGCTGTCCTAGTATTGTGTAGTTGTATCTTTTATCGATCTAAAACATCAACACATTAAAAAACGCTCCATATCTATCAAATAGCTTAATTTGCTATTTATAGTATGGGGCGTTTTTTAAAGCTTGGCATCTTCGTCAGCAGCGACTTCAGCATAACTAGAGTATTGGTCTTTACCAGCATTTTTCGATTGATATAGTGCTTGATCCGCTCGCTCAAATAAGCTCATCTCTGAATCTTCGGGATGATGATAAATAGCCCCTCCCATACTCACCGATAGTACCGACCATTTCTCTATGGCTTGACCTTCGAATTTGAGCGTCCTTATTTGCGCCAAGATGGCATCTGCTAGCTGTTGCATATGATGCTCTGTTGTATCATACAAAACAATGGCAAATTCATCTCCACCAAACCTTACGACAAAACCATCTTTTCTCACTACTTTTTTTAAGATTTTTGCCGTTCCAATTAAGATATGATCCCCTTCCGCATGGCCAAACTGATCATTTACTTGTTTAAAATTATCTAAATCGATTAACAATAATCCAGGCTTATTTATTTTTCGTTTCTTTAGTAAGCTATCCATTTTTCGAATATAGGCTGCACGATTATAGACACCTGTTAACGGATCAAAAGTGGCGAGATGGATTGTTTTAGAGAGTATTTTATTAATAACTAACAGCATGACAAAGGCGGTTACTAAAGCAATGACTAGTAAAATCCAAAACTGTTTTGTGTTTTTTTGAAGCGCTTCCATTTTTGTGAAATTGGTATATTTCACATAAACAATTCTTTTGGAAGACTCCCCTCTGACCGTCTCAGCTTCATAGGGTAAAAAAAGATGTGTTTCAATCTCCCCCTGATTAAATGCTTGTTGATACTCGACAGGCTGCATCTTCTTCCTTGCTAGCTCAAAATATTTCTGAAACTGTTCGGATTGTTCTTGAACGGTTATCCGCTTCGATCTTGAATCATTAAAGAAAACCCCACCAGCACTAATCGTTTGAACTTCTACTAAATCAACATATTTTGCTACCAAATATTCTGAAGTTTTCTCAAAGTTAAAGGTTTGAAAGACTGAGTTTTTCAATAAGTCTATACTTAGTTCAAGTAGATATTTCTTATCATGTGTAGCAAGGTAGGCAAATTTTCGGTATTCTCCTGTCGTTGTGGAAATGTCTATCCCGTCTGTAAAAAACGCTCCACTCGCACGTCGCTCATCCAATAATGCAGAAAAACGCTGACAGCACTTAGAAAAATTAAAACCAATATCTTTATCAAATGTTGTGTATATCACTGTGTTAGACTGATCTACTATGTATATATCCATATTATGTTTATTTTTCATTTGTTGTAAATCCCATGTAGCAACATTCGGATTCTCACGATAATAGTTTTTTAAAGCTCTCAGTTCCTGCTCCATCTCGTCTGACATGTCTTCATCAAAATATAGATGAGCATTATCTACTGTTCGCATATCTGTAAGAATATGATTTTCTATTAACACTCTATTCCTGGCAACTTGTTCTTCTATATCATCAACTAATATTTGCCTATTCACACCTGAAATTACAGCAACCAGGATAACTGCAAAAGCTATTAAAGATAGTAATAATTTAATTCGCAGGTTCTTCATTATTGGCCCTCTACTTATTTTCACCATCATTTTTTGGAAATATTTTAGACAATAATACGCTTCTTCACTATACTAAGATAACACATTACATATTATACAGTTACTGTCATAAGGCTGTATATAAAAAATCCCCGATGCTAACTTAGCACCGAGGAACTTGTTAAGGGTTATTTTGTAAGCAGTTTAATTCTTCTGCAGTTAGCTCACGATATTCTCCTAACGCCAGGTGATCATCTAATTTTAGATTCCCCATAGATATACGCTTTAGATAGGTTACACGTTTACCTACAGACTCAAACATTCGCTTCACCTGGTGAAATTTGCCCTCCTGAATGGTTAGCTCAATTTCAGATTGTGGCGCAGATTTTAGAATAACAAGCTTGCCAGGCTTTGTCATATACCCATCATCTAGCTCCACACCTTCTGCAAATTTCTCTACGTCCTCTTCCGTTACAACACCTTCAATATGTGCGTAATAAACCTTTGGCACGTGTTTTTTAGGAGACAATAAATTATGAGCTAATATACCATCATTCGTTAATACGAGTAGGCCTTCTGTATCTTTATCGAGTCGGCCAACCGGAAAAGGTTGAAAATGCTGGTCTAACGGCTCCAATAGGTCAATAACTGTTTCATCTCTTAAATCTTCTGTTGCAGAAATAACACCTGGTGGTTTATTCATCATAAAATAGACAAACTCTGTATAAACGACACGCTCTCCATAGACGGACACATTTTGCTGTTCTGGGTCAACATGCATAGCAGCATCCTTAACAGAAGTACCATCTACTGTGACAGCTTTTTGCTTTAATAGCTGTTTCACTTCCTTGCGAGAGCCATATCCCATATTTGCAAGTAATTTATCTAACCGCATCTTACCACTCCTATTTCATTCCCAGCTTGCTCATAATACGAGTTAATCGTTCACCTAATAGCTTTTGTGCCAAACCTATACGGAGTGACAAGAAGCCATAGACAGCTACGCCAACAACTGCACAAATAACAGAGAACAATAATGCTGAGAATTTACTATCAACTGGACCCATTAGTAATTCCAGTAGCTTATGGACAATCATCACACTGACCGCCATCGCCATAGTCAATAATGCAATTAACATGACACGTCGAACGACCATCTCTGATCGATAATTTAATGTTTTACGTAACACAAGAATATTAATAATAATCGATACACTATACCCGATTGCAGTTGCTACAATAGCGCCATCTGCCTCCAACAAACGAATTAATGGGATATTTAGCGCTAGTTTAACGAAAATTCCTGATAATAAGCTGAAGACAATCCATTTTTGAAAATCAATTCCTTGTAATAGGGCAGCTGTCACTTGGAATAACGCAAATAAAATGGCAACAGGTGCATAGTGGGCTAAAATCATCGAACCCATTTCACTTTCTGAATACAGCATAAAGTAAATTTCATTTGCTAATAGAGAAATACCAACTACAGCTGGTAATGTAATGAAAATTAAAATTTGGTAGGTTTTATCCATCGCATGACGTAGCGATAAATATTCGCCCTGTGTGTAATATTTTGTAATCGTCGGGACAAGCGCCATCGAAAAACCTGTTGCTAGCATGACAGGAATAATGACAACCTTATGTGTCATAAAGTTAATCATTGATAGATAGGTATCTGTCACCTCAGCCAAGCCAATGGATGTCATAGCCCCATTAAATGTAAGCATATCGACTAATTGGAATAGTGGATTGGCTACACCTACAAACACCATTGGTATGGAGTAGGTAATAACTTCTTTATAAATATTGGACATGGGCAGCTGTGTAGAGGTTACACTTTGACTGCGTAATAAGTTAAATTCAGGCTGATATTTTTTCCAATAATAATAAAGAACACCTAAGCCACCAATCGCTCCGATAAAGGCTGCAAATACTGCGAAGGAAATGGCAGTCTCTGGTTTACCTTTGAACACAATCACCACGATGAAGGAACCGCCTAGTAACACGACAATTCGCACAATTTGCTCGACTAATTGTGAAACAGCGGTAGGCTCCATTTTGTCATAGCCTTGGAAGAATCCTCGCCAAAGACTCATAAAAGGTACAACAATTAAGGCAAAGCTAACCCATCTTATGACCGAAGCAATCTGATCTACTGTAAAAACTTGTTCTTCACTTTTAATCACCAATCCTGCTATCGGTGTAGCAAGGAAAAAGAGAGCAATAAATGCTGCAAAACCTGTCATCATCATAATGAGTATGCCCGATTTCATCAGCTTCCGACCTGATTGATAATCCCCCATTGCATTATATTTAGAAACAAATTTGGAGACAGCAATGGGCGCACCTGATATGGCGATTGCCAGCATAATAGAGTAAGGGATATATGCATATTGGTAGAGCGCGATATTTTTCTCTCCGACAATTGCATAAAACGGAAAAATATAAATTAATCCGAGCACCTTCGATAAAAACATCCCCAATGTTAATATCGCTGTACCTTTCATTAAATTGGACATCATACCCATCCATTCATTGTAAAATCAATATTATAGTTATATTTCCAAGTATACATATAAAAATCTTTTCGTTTTTTATAGTCACAACATGCAAGCGCTGTCGCTCGAAAGTTTCATAAGTAAACCAACTGTAATCTTAACATATTTATAGGAAATGAGACGCATAAAATCAGCAAAAAGTTCATTAAAAAGTATACTTGATGAAAAAAGACCTGAAAATAATCGGTGAGGATTACAAAAAACCCCACCGATTAAAGCCCATTTCTTTATTACATGTCCACAAAGAACTTTTTATACCACACTAGGAATACATAGGCTGTCCAAATATAACGACCTCGGTTTGCTTTTCCTTCATAGTGTTCATCTAAATAGCCAACTAATTGTTTTGTATCAAAAAATTCATTGGCAAAGTCAGTAGTAAACATTTCTTTTACCATGTTGTAATACTTTTCTTCACGCAACCAGTGACGAATTGGTACTGGGAAGCCTAACTTCGGACGTTTAGCCCATTCTTCTGGTAATTCCTGATGTGCAGCTTGGCGCAGAACATATTTTGTATCAATGTCGTTGACGCGATATTGAGAAGGAATATTTTTAGCTAATTCCATTACTTCTTTATCTAAGAATGGTACACGTAATTCAATCGAATGCGCCATACTCATCTTGTCAGCTTTTAATAAAATATCGCCTGGCATCCAAAGATTTAAATCTAAATATTGCATTTTCGTCACATCATCTTCACCTGGTACTTCGTCATAAATACGTTTTGTAATAGATTTTACAGATGGTGCATTTTTATAGTCAGGTTTTAAAACATTAATTGCATCTACTTCATCCCAAACTACTGCTTCCCCTATAAAGCGTTCCTCTACCGTTTGACCACCTTTAATAAGGAAGTTCGTATATTGGCTTTTAGGCAGAGCTTCCGCGATTCCACGTAACGTTTTACGAACACCCAATGGAAGTTTTTCATATTTTTGCATTCTTCCTGAGTTTTGATACCAAGAGTAGCCACCGAAAATTTCATCCGCTCCTTCACCTGATAGTACAACTGTTACATCTTTAGAGGCTAGCTCCGAAAGGAAGTACAGAGGTACAGAAGAAGGATTCGATTGTGGCTCATCCATATGCCATTGGATTTTTGGAAGAGCTTCAAAACACTCATCTGCCGTAATATACTTACGTTCATTTTGAATATTTAACGTATCAGATAAATCTTTTGCTAGGTTCGTTTCATTAAACATATCTTCATAATCAGCAAACCCAACTGAAAATGATTTATCTGGACGTAATAAGGACGTAATATAACTTGAGTCAATACCACCTGATAAGAATGAACCAACTTTTACATCACTGATTTTATGAGCTTCTACTGATTCTTTAACAGTTGAACGTATTTCTTCAATGTATTTTTCAATGGAAGCTTCTTTAGCATGGAATTTTTTATCCCAATATTGCACAATTTGCTTTTTGCCATTTTGAATGAGCATATAGTGTGCTGGTGGTAATTTAAAGACCCCTTTAAAGAAGGTCTCATCCATCGAAGAATATTGGAATGTTAAATAAGGACGTAATGCCTTTTTATTTAATTCTTTAATAAATGAAGGATGTGGTAAAAATGATTTAATTTCAGAGCCAAAAATAAACGTACCATCTGTTGTATGTTCAGAGTAATACAATGGTTTAATACCAAAGCCATCACGAGCAATGAATTGTAAATCATTCTTTTTATCCCAAATACAGAAAGCAAACATACCACGTAGCTTTTTCACAAAGTCTACACCGTACTCTACATAGCCATAGATAATAACTTCACTATCTGATTGCGTTTTAAAAGTATGTCCTTTTTCAATAAGATCTGCACGCAGCTCTTGGAAATTAAAAATCTCTCCATTGAACACAAGCACAATATTGCCGTCTTCACTATATAATGGTTGATTTGCTACATCTGATAAATCAATAATACTTAATCGTCTGAATCCTAACGTTACTGTATCGTCACTGTGAATACCACCACTATCTGGCCCGCGGTGAATAATTGTATTCATCATATTTTCAATTGTTTGATGATGATCAATCACATTTGTTCCATTAATATAACCTATAAATCCGCACATTCTATTTTTCACCTCATAATTTAGTGCATAACCTTTACCATAATAGCATGAAAAGACATTCATTTCATGCTGACAATGCTCATAAAGGAAACTTTCATCGATATAATTGTATAACAAAATTTATTGTGTTTCATTCTACTATAAAATACCCTTCAATACGAAGGAAGGGATAAAGAATTATAAAACACTTTGCTATTATTTTCAATGTCAAAGAAGCCCCTACTCTATATAGACTTCATGTATAATAGGAAAGATTCCTAAATTGAAAAGAAAGTGAGTTTCTAACTATGTATGATGTAATCGTGATCGGTGGTGGTCCATCGGGTTTAATGGCGGCGATTGCTGCTGGAGAGCGGAAAAAGAAAGTTTTATTGTTAGAAAAAGGTGCAAAACTTGGCAAAAAATTAGCTATTTCTGGTGGTGGACGCTGTAATGTGACCAATCGTTTGCCTGTTGAAGAAATCGTGAAGCATATACCTGGTAATGGTCGTTTTCTTTATAGTCCTTTTACCGTTTATAATAATGAAGATATTATTGCATTTTTTGAAGGGCTTGGTGTTGCTCTAAAAGAAGAGGATCACGGTAGAATGTTTCCTGTATCTAACCGTGCACAAGATGTTGTCGATGCGCTAATTCGTCAGCTTCAACGTTTACATGTTGAAGTTCGTTTACACACAGCCGTTAACAAGCTTGTCATGGATGAAGAAAAAATTCTCGGTGTTCGTCTTACAGATGGCTCCGAGATTCGTAGCCAAGCTGTCGTTGTAGCCGTTGGTGGCAAGGCTGTCCCACAAACGGGATCGACAGGCGATGGCTATCCATGGGCAGAGCGAGCTGGCCATACAATCACAACTTTATTCCCAACAGAAGTCCCTGTTATCTCGAAAGAGGATTTCATCCAAGCACGTGAACTACAGGGTCTAGCCTTACGTGATGTTGCTGTCTCTGTGCTAAACAAAAAAGGGAAGGTACTCGTTACCCATCAAATGGACATGCTCTTTACACACTTTGGCTTAAGCGGTCCTGCCGTTTTACGCTGTAGTCAATTCGTTGTGAAAGAATTAATGAAAACAGGCTATGAGCCCGTAACAATGCGTATACAAACTTTAACGAATTATAATGAAGAAACATGTCTACAATATTTAAATAAGTTGATCAAAGAGGATCCGAAAAAGGCTGTGAAAAATGTTTGGAAAGGCATCGCCCCAGAACGTTGGCTGTTATTTTTATGTGAACAGGCAAATATCGATGTACAAGTAACGGGTGCCGAATTATCCCAAGATAAAATTCGTCAGCTAGCTCGTTTACTCGTTAGCTTCACTTTGACAGTAAGCGGCACCCAATCACTTGATAAAGCATTCGTTACAGGTGGTGGTGTCTCCGTAAAAGAAATTGAGCCAAAAACAATGGCTTCCAAGAGAAAAGAAGGACTATTCTTCTGTGGTGAAATCCTAGATATTCACGGCTATACAGGAGGCTATAATATTACCTCCGCCCTTGTAACGGGGCGTATTGCAGGAATGAATGCCGCATTATAATAATAGAAGAAAAAGCGTGTCCGGACAAAACGGAGGGCACTGAAAAAGTCTATATCTTCTCACATCACGAGGTATTTAACGAGTAAATTGTTGAATACCTCGCTTTTTTCATTTTGCACTGTGACTCTACTGTTGTTTTCCGAAGCATTCCGCTCGCTTTCCGCGGGTGAGCGCCGAGCCTCCTCCTACGCTTCGCTTCGTGCGGGGTCTCGTCTGTCTCACTTTCCCGCAGGAGTCGAGCGATGCTTCTCCAAACAACGCAATGTATCACACTATTATTTGTCACGCTTTCCTTTATAATAAAAGAATGAATGTGCAGGTGGTATCCCCGATGATTTCAAATCAAGAAACCCTTAATTTAAGTCTATATATGGCGATCTACGATATTGTTGTGCCAAAAGATAATATACTTCGCCAAATCAATGAACTTGTTGATTTTTCATTCATTTTAGAAGAGTTAAAAACAAAATATTGTTTAGACAATGGACGAAATGCCATTCCTCCAACGATATTCGCTGTTAATTTGAAACGGATATTAAAGCTACTAAACGAAAATGAATAAGGAATAGAGACAGAAATAAGGCACTTCCTGTTCAAAATTGAACAAGAAATGCCTTATTTTCAACTGAAAAAGGTTCGCTTTTATGAAAACGTAAGTTTTTCAGTGCCCTCGACAAAACGGACACGCTTTTTTAGCTTTCACTAGACATATATACTTCTTCAAATGGCTGGATAATGACAAAGCCCTCACCCGAAAACGCCATCTGGATTGATTCGCCACTTCCACGACCAATAAATGTACGGAAGCTAATATCTGTTTTAAACTCGGGTGTTAAATTCCCTGACCACGCGACAGTGGCATGTGGGTCAGTATAAACCGTTTCACCTGGTTTTACTAATAATGTTAATGGTTCGAAGTGTGTTGTAATCGCTACTTTCCCTGTCCCTTGTAACGTTACATTAAATAAACCACCTGACATGATGCCAGCCATTTTCCGCATTAACCGTATATCCCAGTTGATGCTAGGCTCAAAGGCAAGTAGATCATTACCATTTACACAAAGACTGTCGTTTTTCAAATCAAAGACGGTTACTTTCTTACCTTGATCGGCTAAATAAAGTCTGCCCTTCCCACTCGCTTTCATCAATTGTGTACCTTCACCTGTTAAAGCCTTTTTAAACATCTTACCAAGTCCGTGCTCCAACACGCGCTCACGTTCAAATTTAATGTCTCCTGTATAGGAAATCATTGCGCCCATTTTGGACCATACTTCACCGTTTAAATTAACCTCTAATACACGCTCAGTTTCCAATTCAAAATAATCATTTTCTTGATCATCCTGCTGTGTTTTATGAACAAATTCATCTAAAGAAAATTTCCCCATAGTAGATCCCTCCCTAATTACTTTATATACGATTATTTTTGAGAAAAGATTCAAATTTTAGCGGTTTATCCCTTATCCCGTTTTCTCTTTTACTAACGAAATCTTTTTATTTCCAGTAATGGTATTGACATCAGGCATGTACTGTTATACATTAAACGAGGAATCGAAAATTGTTATATAACAATCGATACAAAAAAATAACTATATAAGTGCCATGTGCGAAATGACACCTATAGAGTTATCGTAAAAATAGATTATTGAGTTGCGGAAACGTCTCCAACATTTTGTGCCGCTTTTAAAGCAGTTTGTTTACGTACATCAGCACGTAATGTGATTGAAATGATTAATGAAGCAGCGATTAACCCTGCAAATACATAGAATACAGGAATATAGCTTCCATAAGCATTTTTGATAGTGCTTACTAACAACGGTCCGAAAATACCACCCAATGACCAAGTTGTTAATAAATAACCATGGATTACACCAAGTTGTTTCGTTCCAAATAAATCACTTGCAAAAGCAGGTAAATTTGAGAATCCTCCACCATAGCAACTAACAACTAAGAAAATAAGTGCTTGGAAAATAATTACGTTCGTTGTATGTGGTAAAATGATAAATGTAATTAGCTGTGCTGTAAAGAAAATAACAAATACATTTGAACGTCCAATATAATCAGACACAGCGGCCCAAATTAAACGACCACCACCATTAAATAACCCCATGATTCCTACCATCGCTGCAGCTCCTGCAACTGATAGCCCCACAATTTCCTGCGCCATTGGTGAGGCAACAGAAATCATCATAATTCCTGCCGTAACATTGACTAAATGCATAGACCATAGCATCCAGAAATGCTTTGTTTTGACAGCCTCACGTGCTGACATAACTGCTAAATCTTTCTTTACTACTTCTTTGCCGTTATCGGCTGCTGCCTTCATATTAGCTGGCATATAACCAGGCTTAGGCGGCGCTATATATGAAGCCCCTAAAATCATTAACGTGAAATAACATGCCCCTAAAATAAAGTATGTTGTAGAGATGCCAACTGCCTCCATTAAGTTGGCTGCGACCGGCGCTGTAATTAGTGCACCAGATCCAAAACCAAGTACGGCCATCCCTGTTGCTAGGCCTCGTCGATCTGGGAACCATTTTACAAGCGTTGATACTGGCGCAATATAACCAATCCCCATACCTAATCCACTAAGTACGCCATATGTTAACCAGTACAACACGACCGAATCCATTGAAATTGCAACTCCTGCACCAGCTTGTCCTGCTCCAAATAAGACAGCTGCTACCATCGCCGATTTACGTGGTCCCATCTTCTCTACTAAACTACCAAATAATGCAGCTGAAAACCCAGCAAGCCCCATCATAATGGTAAAGGCAACCGTTACCTTTGTTTCACTCCATCCCATTTCTGTGACAATCGGTATCTTGTATACACTGTATGCATAGGCTCCACCGATTGAAAGGTGAATAGCGATTGCAGATAATGCAATTAACCATCTATTTTTATTCATAAATTCTCATTTCTCCCCTCTTTTGCTACCTGTGAAAATTCTATGAACGTCCATGTTAAACAATTTAACACTTAGAATTATTCAAATGCAAGATGTTTTTCTAAAAAATATTATTTCTCCAAAAAGTATTTTGTTTTTCCATTAATGGTTTTCATTAAATAAACCTTACAGTCTCTAAGAAAAACAGCGTTTATCCTACAAAAAGCATAACACCTTTTAGCTATTATTACTTTTCTACTCTATTTTACAAATAACCATTAATTATATCGAAATAATTATTTTTGTGCATAATTTCACATTCAACAGATACATACGTCTCTTTTTACCATTTTTAACAGGAGGCAACAACACTTGCAATGCAGCAAATGCAGCACGCGGAATGTAGAAATTTTTAGAATAAGTGAGAATTTTACAATAGAAACAGACAATTTTTTTATATTTAAAAATATCCTTAACAATGGGATAACACCTCTTTTTTTACTTAAAATTGTAAAACAATATTTTTATAACAATACAGAGAATGTATAATTTTTAAGCCACTTTCAATTTTCCTTCATTTTTATTATTCAAATATATATTTTTTTCATCTGAAATTGAACGTTCAACACTCTAAGTCACAATGAATTGCTTCTATCAGGTTATAAATATGCTAGAACAAGTCCATTTTTCGCGAAATATTATTTTTGTAAAAAAATAAAACATATACAAAAAAAACAGCATGCTAGAAATATTTCCAACATACTGTACAAAATAATTGATTTTTTAAGTTGTTTTTCTTTTCATAAAAAGCAAAGTTCTTATTTCCTTATAGTAAATACATAGCAGAATTCCTAGTAAAATCAATAAGGAGCCATATACTTGGACACCTGTAGGAAATTGCTTTAAAAAAATTGCACTTAATAGCATAGCGATAGCTGGCTCAAAATTCAATAATAGCGAAGCATTCGTTGAGCCAATCTCTTTCATTTTTTGATTCCAAAGTAAATTACTAATCCCATGAATAATAATCGCTGATAAAACGAGCAGCATCCAATAAGGGTATGTTACTTGCCAATCTATTCGTGTCCACATCGTAAACGAAAAAGGGACAAGCACCAGCAAACCGATTAGATTTGTATAAAAGGTGATGGACTGGGCTGATAATTTCAGGCTGAGATGATTCACAATAATAAGGAATAAGGCAAAGCTTAGCATCGTAATTAAACTTAGCACCTCCCCCTTTCCAATAGAAATGGTGATGAGGGCTCCTTTAGTAATGATGAGACCAACCCCTATAAATGAAATGATTGCCCCTAACCAAAATATACCGTTTCGTGATTCATGATACATCATTTTATTAAGTAAAGATGTGACAATCGGTGCGCAGGCTAATATTAATGCCGCGGTAATAGGAGAGGTATGCTGAAGACTTGCATAAAAGCTATAGTGATTGATGGAAACACCTAGTATTCCTGCAATGATCAGCAACAGCAGGTCATTACGTGTAAACGTTGTACGAATAATTGCCTTCCAACTAATGCAGCCTAAAAATAGGACAATGACCATTAATCTAAAAATGGCAACCATGATTGGAGACCAATGTTCAATTAAAATAGAGCCAATAATAAAGTTACTGGCCCAAAAAAATACACAGCTAAATAAAATCATATAGATCGTTAGTTGCTTCATATTTATCGCACCTGTATATAAGAGACTTCTACATAGTTCATGATCAACTCTTTTAAAAATCTACTTTCCTTTCTTGTACTTCTTCCTATCTATTAAAACATAAGTATAGCAAACTAGAAATTTTCTAGTTTGCTACGGTATCTAAATAAGGGGGATTTAGATTGATACTTAATGGATAAACTTGCCTTTTGACATAACCACCCGTTTTGATGGTTTACGTGCAATGACTTCAGCGCTAGAAACGGCGTCAAAGAAAACAAAGCTTGCTTCATCTTGCACGTTTGGCCAAACCTTTTGACCATTGGCATCCAATGGTGTGACACCATTTGTAATGTATTTTAATGTTTGTCGAATAGAACGCTCATCTAGCTTACGTGTATTGTCTGCAAAAGTCGTTGCTTTTTCTAAAATATCTCCCGAGCCATATGGACTCCATGAATCATAAAAGCCATCACAACCAAAGTGAACATCCACTCCATGCTCTGTTAGTAAATCAATTGGTGGGATTAATCGTCTTAAATCAAATGGCACCGTTGACATAATTTTTACTTGCTGCTGTGCTAGACGATCTGCAATTTTATGCTGTTCCAAAGCTGAAACATCTCCAAGAGAAAAGGCATGACTAATAGCCGTTCTCCCTTGATAGTTTGCATCCTCCACCATATCGATCCATTTATCGATTGTATAATAGCCAACATGGCCACCATCATGTAGGTGAATATCAACATCTACGTTAAATTCTTGTGCGATATTCATGACTTCATAAAGAGAAGGCTCAATCGAATTATCAATACCAGCAGGATCTAGCCCACCAATCATCGTCGCCCCATTGCGCAAGGCTTCACGTAATAATTTAGGCACATCGTCTCTTAGTAAGCCATGCTGTGGAAAGGCAATGACTTCTGATGTCACAACATCTTTATAATCTTCTAATGCTTCTAGCACACCCTCTAAGTTTTTTAAGCCAATGTACGGATCGATATTGACATGTGTACGAATATGATTGGCACCATTATTGAGGATTTTCTCAATCATGGCTGCAGCCCGTTGTTTCCCAGTCGTTGCAAGGACCGATAATTCTTGTGCTTCACGATCCAAGCGTTCTTTCAGGTTTTTTACAGGCACACATGCTTTCCACGGTAAAGATAAGTATGTCTTATCTAAGTGATTATGCATTTCTTTAAAGGCTGGTAATAGCAGCTTCCCTTTCATATCCGTTACTTCATCTAGAGAATCAATTGCTTGTGTTGCTGGTACAATTCGAGAAATAAAGCCATCTGTAATTTCAAGGTGAAAAAGCTCCACCTTTGTACCGACAGTATCATTTTCTTTTAGATATTCTCCTGTTTCAAGTAGAACATTTGTAAGCCAGTGCTTCATCTGTATTCTCCTTTCAACTCTCCAACTTCCTGTTGGTGAATAATACGTCCCTGTGAAATAACTGTAGAAATAGGGCATCTTCTTGCTACAACATGCGCAGTACTAATACCATCTACTAAAAGCATATTGGCTTTATCACCAACCTGTGGCCAAACACGTTCTCCTGCATCATTCAATGGTGTAATGCCACCCGAAGCATATTTCCAAGCGCGACTTAGTGAATATTCATCAATAAAACGGAATCTCTCCGCCATTACATTTAACTTCATAATGGTGTTTCCTGTACCATAAGGAGACCAATGATCTGTTAAACTATCATGTCCTACAGAAACTTTTACACCATTGTTATAAAGGTATGGAATCGGTATCGTCGAGCGATTAATATCCGTTGGTACCGTTGTTGTAACATCCATTTGAACAGCAGCCATCGCCTGAACTAAGTTTTCTAATCTTGATTGTTCTAAATCCGCAAGCGCCATTGCATGACTAATCGTAACTTGTCCTTCTTTTTTCGCCTGTTTTGTTAATTCGATTAGTTTATAAAATTCAAATTCACCTAAAGTATTAGCTGTATGAATATGAATATCAATCCCTGCCTGATAGTCTTGAGCAATAGCCATCGTTGTTTGCAATGATTTCTCAATATTTCTATCTACAATGGATGGGTCAACTCCTCCAACAAGCGTTGCACCCATTGCCATCGCTTCACGGATCAGTCCTTCCACATTAGAGCGCAGTAAACCATGCTGTGGGAAAGCCACAATATCATAAGTAATTTGATCTTGATATGTTTCTAACACTTGCTTTGTAATTTCAATATGCTTGGTCCCAATTTGTGGGTCCACATTACAATGCGACCGAATATGTGTATGTCCTTGTGAAATAAACCACTTAACCATTTCCTCAGCCCGATAAGCCGAGGTCGGTAATTGTTTAGGAAGCAGTGTTTGTTCTTCCTCAATGCGCGTTAATATCCCTTTTGTAATAGGTCTTGGCGCCTGCCACTCTCCACCAAAATAAGTTTTATCAATATGAATATGCATTTCTCGGAAAGATGGTACTAATAATTGCTTCTGAGCATCTACTATCTCTACATCGCCATCGACTACTATATTCTTATCTATTTGTTGAACATATCCATCTACAATTAGAACATCATAAATAGCAGTACGCGTTGCAACAATGCGTTCATTTTCATGCTCAAATGCCTCTTCTAATCTCACATTTTTCAGCAGTAATTTATTCATAGTTTCCTCCTCATTGGTATTTGTAGGTTTCACCAAGTTTGATTATTCTACAATTTCAACGCCACTGATCATCGTATAGTTTGATGCATCTAACCAGAACCCTTTGACAGCATTACTGTAAACAGCTAAATGCTCGTAGTTACGAACTGGAATATACACAGCATCATCTAACTCCATCTGCATTGCTTTTTTGTAGATTTCATTACGTGCCTCTTGATTTGATTCAGAACGTCCTTGCTCAATTAGCTTGTCTATTTCTGGATTTGAATAGTAGAAATGGTTTCCTGGAGGTCCCATAGAAGCAGTATGGAATAGATTAAATTGGTTATAATCAGCATCTCCAGTTGCATTACCCCAGCCACTAATAAATATTTGGTGTTGTTCTTTCGTAATTTCAGAAATAAATGCGCCGTATTCCATTACTTGAATATCAACGTCTAGACCAATGCCCTTCAATTGAGATTGAATAACCTCTGCCATATTAATACGCTCTTTGCGGTCGCTTGTTAGTAATTTAACTTTTGTTCCTTCTTTAACACCCGCTTCTTTTAGTAGTTCTTTTGCTTTTACTACATCATAATCATATGGCTTTGTTTCACTAGAGTAACCGATAATTTTTGGACTCATTGCGGAATTGGCAAGTGTGCCTACATTATCATAAATACCGCTAATAATTGCTTCACGGTCCACTGCATAACTAATTGCTTGACGAACTTTAACATCTGATAACAATTCATCTTTCACATTGAAACCGATGAATTCTACTGCCAATCCTTCTGCGCGGAATAAATTCATAGTTTGTGAATTTTCAATACGATCAATTTCAGTTACTGGCACTTGCTCAGCGATATGCGCTTCTCCGCTTTCAATCATCGCTAAACGTGTAGAATCCTCGGGTACTACTTTAAATGTTACTTTATCTACTTTTGGTACTGTGCCCCAATAGTCTTTGTTTGAATTTAATGTAATTTCTTGACCTGATTTCCAAGCATCAAATACAAATGGACCTGTTCCTACTGGATGTGTTGCTAATTCATCTGCCGCTTCTGCAATAGCCTTCGGGCTGATCATACTACCTTCCTGGCTTGCTAAAATTGATAAAAGCGGTGCATATGGCTCCTTTAATTTCAACGTGACAACATACGTATCATCGACTACTACTTCACTAATCATTGATAATTTATCACGCTGTGGTGAACCAGTCTCCGGATCTAAAATGCGATCGAATGTAGCTTTTACAGCGTCCGCATTAAAATCAGCGCCATCATGGAATTTAATGCCTTCATTTAAAGTAAACGTCCATGTGACATCATCTTTTTGTTCCCACTCTTTTGCAAGTAATGGAGCAATTTTACGATCTCTATCAAAAGCAACAAGTGTTTCATATACTTTGCCATGAATAATATTCGCTGAAGGGATATCTGTTATAAAGTGAGGATCAAGGCTTGTTGCATCTGATGCTCTTAAAACAACTAATTCCCCTCCTACACTTTTAGCTCCCTCATTGGAACCTTCAGCACTCTTATTACTAGCAGTTGAGCATGCCTGCAAAACTAGAACAGTAATTAGTGTCATCAATAAAAAAAGCTTCATTCTCTTCATAAACATTTCCTCCTTTTATGTTTTCGTCCTTACATCTCGAATTATAAAGAAATAAAATTCACTTGTTTTTTAAAATCTTTACTTGTTTTTTAAATTTTCTGACTAATACCTTCTAAAATATTTACATTCTTTACGCTTTTCACTAAATTGAAATCAAATCAAATAGAAAAGGAGTTTCATTATGGATAAAGTAACTACTACTATCGACCATGCTGTTTTAGTGAATGCACGTAAAGCTTCTAGAAAAAAGAATCTTGTCTCGTTCCTAAACAAAATCAAAAAAAATAAGGCCGCTGTCGCAGGGGGTATCATCATTCTTCTATATATATTGATGTTTCTTATCGGGCCAATTATAGCTCCTTATGATCCATTCGATGTTCAGTTAGATCAAAAGTTACAAGGACCCAGTTTAGATCATTTAATGGGTACAGATGACAAAGGACGAGATATTTTAAGTCGAATCTTATATGGCTCCCGTTTATCTCTTGGTGTTGGTATTTCAGCCGTGTTATTTGGTGGAACAATTGGGACAATCCTCGGCCTTATCTCTGGCTACTATGGAAGATGGATTGATTCGATTATTAGTCGTATTTTAGATATCATGCTTGCCTTTCCAGGTATATTACTAGCTTTAGCGATTGTCAGCGCATTAGGACCAAGTCTTATTAATGTAACTATCGCTGTTGGATTCTTCTCCATCCCTATGTTTGCCCGTATTGTTCGTGGATCGACAATGGAAGTAAAAAAATTAGAATATATCGATGCGGTTAAAACACTTGGTGCGAATGATATGACCATATTAATCAAGCATATCTTTCCGAATATTTTATCACCTATTATTGTCCAAGCATCTATGCGTTTAGCAACAGCCATTTTATCTGCTGCTGGTCTGTCATTCTTAGGATTAGGTGCACAACCGCCATCTCCTGAATGGGGTGCCATGCTATCAAATGGTAGGGATTTTCTTTTTACGGCCCCATATATGGCCCTTTTCCCAGGTATGATGATTTCCATCCTTGTTCTAGGATTTAACCTATTCGGAGATGGTTTACGAGATGCTTTAGATCCAAGAATGAAAAATTAAAGGAGAGAAGTTATATGACATTATTTATCCTCAAACGACTTGCTCAAATTATCCCCGTGACGCTCGGTGTAACGCTTGTTGTTTTTCTAATTATGCAAATGATTCCAGGCGATCCGGCCATCATTTTAGCCGGTGAAGGAGCTTCACAAGAAACCGTTAATGAATTACGTGAAAATTTAGGACTGAATAAGCCTTTAGCCATTCAATATACAGATTACATTAAAAATCTTTTACAAGGTGACATGGGTCATTCTTTAAAAAATAATCAACCTGTCTTTGAAGAAATTACGGCTCGTTTACCAATTACAATTGAGCTGGCCTTTTATAGTATTTTAATTACCATTGTTCTCGGGCTGATTGCCGGCATCATCTCAGCAATCCGCCCTTATTCCTTCATGGATGTTGGTTTAATGATTGTGGCATTATTAGGAATCTCGCTCCCTAGTTTCTGGTTAGGTATTTTATTAATGTACGTTTTCTCCGTACAGTTACATTGGCTACCTGTTGCAGGCTGGGACAGTGCTAAACATATTATTCTACCTGCGGTTACACTCGGCGCAGGTGGTGCTGCCATCGTTGCACGTATGACACGTTCAAGTATGTTAGAAGTCGTCAATCAAGATTATATTCGAACGGCTAAAGCTAAAGGTTTAAAAGGTTATATTATCATTTTAAAGCACGCATTACGGAATGCTTTAATTCCAGTTATTACAGTAGTAGGCTTACAGTTTGGTAGTTTACTTGGCGGCACAGTATTAGTAGAATCTGTTTTCGCCGTGAACGGATTAGGTCGAATGATTGTCGATGCCATTCGTACACGAGATATACCAATCGTTCAAGGAGGCGTGCTAGTCGCTTCATTAATATTCGTATTCATTAATCTTTTCGTCGATATTTTGTATCGAATCTTTAATAAACGGATGGATTTAAACTAGGGAGGGAAAAAACAGATGAAACAAGATACAGTGTTAGAAGTAAAAAATTTACAAACTTATTTTTATTCGAGTGAGGGAGTCGCTAAAGCTGTGGACGGTGTTTCCTTTACACTTCAAAAAGGAGAAACACTAGGCATTGTCGGAGAATCTGGTTGTGGGAAATCCATGACTTCCCTATCACTACTTCGGTTAGTCCCTTCACCCCCTGGCAAAATTATTAATGGTGAAATTCTTTTAAACAATACAGACATCTTGAAATTATCAGATGAAGAATTACGTAAAATTCGAGGTAATAAAATATCAATGATTTTCCAAGAGCCTATGACAAGCTTAAATCCTGTGCTATCCGTTGGTGAACAAATCGCTGAATCCATTCGTTTACACCAAGGTTTATCACGTAAAGAAGCATGGCAAAAAGCGGTGGATATGATTCGCCTAGTTGGCATTCCAGCCCCTGAAAAAAGAGCGAAACAAGAGCCGTATCAGCTAAGTGGCGGGATGCGTCAACGTATTATGATCGCGATGGCACTTGCTTGTACGCCAGATGTTTTAATTGCTGACGAACCGACGACTGCCCTAGATGTAACCATTCAAGCTCAAATTATTGATATTATTCAAAATTTGCAAAAGCAGCTAGGAATGAGCATTATCTTCATTACCCATGATCTTGGTGTTGTAGCTGAGATTTGCGATAAAATTGCCGTTATGTATGCAGGGCAGGTTGTAGAGGAAGGCACAACTGATAGCCTTTTTGCAAAACCATTACATCCATATACTAATGGTTTAATTCAATCCTTGCCAAAACTATATGAGGATCAAGAGGAATTATCTACTATTCACGGAACCGTTCCAAGTCCATATCATTATCCAATTGGCTGCCGCTATGCAGAACGCTGTCCATTTGCTACAGAATTATGCCTTGAAAAACAGCCTGAACTTCTTACGATTGAGCCAGGGAAAAAGGTAAGATGCTGGATGTACAGTAAGGAATGGCAGGGAGCAACACTTATGGAGGAGATGACCGTATGATAAAAGAGCAGCAAGCACAGCCACTATTACAAGTAAATAATTTAAAACAACATTTTTCCTTAAAAAAAGAAAAACTCTTCGGTCCACAGCAGGTGGTTAAAGCGGTGGACGGTGTTTCCTTTGAGATTATGCCTGGTGAAACACTTAGTATTGTTGGAGAATCTGGCTGCGGTAAATCAACGACAGGTCGCTCTATTTTAAGATTAGACGAACCTACATCTGGAGAAGTGTTATTATTCGGCAAAAATTTAGTAACGATGAATAAAAAAGAGCTACGAGTAGCGCGCAAGGACATTCAAATAATTTTCCAAGATCCGTATGCATCTCTGAACCCAAGGCGCACTATTCGCAAAATGTTAACAGAGGCCATGTCTATTCAAAAAATAGTTCCTCCAGAGCAGCAAGAGGCACGCATGATTGAATTAATGTCACTTGTCGGACTGCGACCAGAATATTTGGAGCGTTATCCACATGAATTCTCTGGTGGGCAACGTCAACGTATTGGGATCGCAAGAGCACTTGCCGTCAATCCCAAAATTATAATTTGTGATGAATCGGTTTCTGCCCTGGACGTATCTATCCAAGCACAAATTTTAAATTTATTGAAACAGCTACAAAGAGATTTAGATTTAACCTTTTTATTTATCTCACATGATTTAAGTGTAGTGCGCCATATATCAGACCGGATAATGGTTATGTATCTTGGAAAAGTCGTAGAAATTGCTGATAAGCAATCCCTTTTCACCCAGCCGCATCACCCTTATACAAAAGCACTGTTTTCGTCGATTCCAGTTATTGACAAGGAGCATCGTAAGGAGCGTATTATTTTAAAGGGAGATCTACCATCACCGTTAAATCCCCCTACTGGCTGTAGCTTCCATACACGTTGTCCGTTCGCTACAGATAAATGTAAAGCAGAGGTTCCTGCTTTACGGGAAATTACGGCAACCCATAAGGTAGCTTGCCATTTTGCAGAAAATTTAGTTTAATGTAACTTACACTTATAAATTCAATGGAGAGGTCATTATGTTACAACTAGAAACCTTCAACATATATATTCTCCTATGTGTAATCGCTCCAATTATTGGAGCTTTTCTGCTTACTTTTATATTTATTTTCGAAAAACAAATTGATAGCCTAGAGGAAGAAAAAAGAAATTTAGAGCTAAAGCAAGATTTACAAAGAGCCAATATTCTTCAGCTAAATCAGCAAATACAGCCCCATTTCTTTTTTAACGCATTAAATTCATTACTGAGCCTAGCCCGCATCAATCGAAAGGAAGATTTGGTAGCGGGCATTGAGGCCTTAGCAACGTTTTTTAAATTTAAATATAATAATCATGAGGTTTTAATTGCTTTAAAAAACGAGGTGCTATTTGTCGATAGCTATTTAAATATTCAACAGCTACGCTTTGGACATCGTTTGACAGTCCATAAGTATGTTGATGATGCAGCATTATCTGTACAAATACCACCATTTATTCTCCAGACCATTATTGAAAATGCATATAAACATGGCTTTGAAAAGCATATAGGACCTGCTGAACTTTTCATTAATATAAAGAAAATGGATAAGTTTTTATTAATAGAAATAAAAAATACACAACCATCAGAAAAGATAGAATCGGCTATTGAGCAAGTAGAAGATGAATTGCAGCAAGGTTATGGTCTTGAAAATATTAAAAAACGTCTCGAGCTTATATATGGACTCGAAAGTATTTTATTTTCAATTCAAAACGATCAACATTTTTACACTGTAACGATCCATGTTCCCGCTTAGGCTTTCTACTAATTTGAATATGAAAGGAGAACCTCAACATGAATATATTAATCGCAGATGATGAGCCTTTAGAGCTTGAGCAAATGATTTATTTATTAAAGCCACATTTCCCTAATTGGACATTCCATACTGCTCAGGACGCTTCACAAGCTCTGCAATTAGCTAAAAAGCACCGTATGACTATCGCCTTTTTGGATATTCAAATGCCTGGGAAAGATGGAATCACTTTAAGTAAAGAGTTAAAAGAACTTTATGATGTAGATATTATAATGGTAACAGCCTATCAAACCTTTGAATATGCGCAGCAGGCGTTACGTATTGGAGTAAAGGACTATCTAACAAAGCCTGTTATTGCTAGTGAATTAAATGCTATTGTGGAGAAATATAAAGTATGGAGCTCTAACCATGATGCGATCCAAAGCGCTCTTTCCTATATTCATGAAAACTATCATGAAAAACTGAGTTTAAATATTATTGCTGAAAAAATCCATTTGAACCCTAGTTATTTAAGTCGTAAGTTTTTGGAGGAGCAATCCATCGGCATTAATGAATATATTAATAATTATCGCCTAGAGATGGCCGTGAAGAAAATAAGTGAAAATCTGGATGCCAGTATGTCAGCAATTGCGGAGAGCTGTGGTTTTAATAGCCAACACTATTTTAGTGTAGCTTTTAAGAAAAAATATAATCAATCACCTCGTCAATATAAATCCTCTAAAACGAGTAAAGGTAATTGAAGATATGCTAAAGAAATTTTCATTGCTCGTACCATTTGCAAGTTTAAGCACAGCAGCAGGTGTCATCATACTTTTAGCGAGATGGATTAATGGTAATTTGCTATTGTCCTCTCCTTCTGCCCTTATTTCGTACGGCTTTATGGCGGGCATTTGTTATACATTAGCGACAGCTATTTCTTTTGTCATACTGGGCTCATTATTAAAAAAGAGTGATTACACACAAAACCAGCAAACACAAAGCTTTTTACTCTTTACGATACAGAAAAAATTGAGTGGTATGAATTTAAACGTCATACGATTTTTTTACCTTTTAACAGGCATTGAGCTTTGGTTAATACAATTAATAAGCATTAGTGTGTTATCTGAAATTATGTTAACTATCCCAGTCCCCATCACCATTTTTTTATTTTTGGTGGGAATGCTACTTCTGGATCGCATTATGTCTGTGAAAAGTATATTGTGGCTAGAAATATTATTTATCATCGCTTTATTTTCTTTACTTATTTTTATCCCTATTTATTATTTTGTACAAAATGGTGCTAGCACCGTTTATGAAGGTATTCGCTTGTATCATCCTTATTTATTTTATTTTAAAAATAGTGAAATCCTACTGTTCTATGTCATTATTCAACTAGCCGTTTTAGGACAAGTTCTCTTTGATAAATCAACATGGTATTTAATCGCCTTTATTAAGCCAAAAAAAGTACGCCGCAGCCTGTTTTCTTCAGGTGTGATTTTAGCTTTATTAACGCTATCCTTTACAGCTATTTTAATGATTGCTTTATATAGTGGCTCATTTGGTCAGTTTCAAATTCTAATTTTTACGTTTTTATATGAAGTACAGCCCGGGTTTCTGACATTTGCCTTCCTTGTCATTGTACTGTTGGCTATTGTCACAACCTTACTTGTGGATTTGCGCGCAACCAAACGATTTTTTGTGAAGAAAAGGCCCTATTATTTTTATTTAATTGGACTACTCATCCTTTTATTTACCTTTTTCTTATCTATCGATTTAACGATTTTAGGAGTTATCTATTCTTTCGCATTTCTTCACATTACCTTGCTACCATTTATGTTTATTCTTTTATTTACGAATCGTCATATTCACAAACATAACTGGCTTGTCATACTGTTTTCCATCATCATTGGGATTGGTGTTGGTTTAAGCTTCAATGCCCTTTACGGATTAGCAGCTAGCTTTATGATATCTAGTATTTATCAATTAATGCTACAGACAGAAACGGAAGATAAAAACGCCTGAATTCGCAAAATAGCGTGTTCAGGCGTTTGTCTTCTTTTAACTGATATAAATAATGAATATGCCAAATAATAGTAGACCAACAATGGCTGAACTAATGGAAAGATAATGTCTTTTTTCTTCTCTACCATAGTAATAGTCAATGAAAATAGAACTGACAACTATAACAGTTAGATAGCCTATTATTACGACGGTCAATAGGATCAACCCTTTCAGTACGAACAAACAGACCAAAACAATATTTACAATTTTAATGATCCAACTGACTCGCTGATGACCTTTATTAATATACCCTTTTGGAATGTTGAACTTTTTTCTCATTAATTTTTCGACAAAAAAATGACTAACGAATAAGACTACTAGAAATATAGATAGGCCCTTCATTCCAAAAGCTATATCATCTTCTTTTAGGGCAAGGTCTAAATAAGCCTTTGCCAAATCTTCATTATTTACTCGATAAAAGGATTTATTGTGATAATCCTCTATAACGATATATTCCTCGTTTAAAAATATTTTCATTTTAATTACTTGGCCATTTTCAAACTCTGCCCATACATCACGCATGGCTCCAAATCTAAATGGATTATCCCCATACATCTGTATTACAGTGGCCTGCTGTAATAACTGTTGTAATAAATCCTTGTCATCATTCAGCTCAAATATTTTCTGTCCAATCGTCCATCCAGGTCTCCCTGCCATAAAGGTCTCCATATCCGCGTTGAAAATCATTGTATACCTTTTTATTGTTTCTTGCTGTGCTAACTCTACAAATGAAGTTTGTTTAGCTTGTTCGCTCCGTCCTAGTGGACCGAGTTCTATGATAAACAATAGCATAACAATCGTACCTAAAATAATTAATGGATATTGCCAGCGTCTTGTTGTAGGATTTACTCGGTGTGCCTGCTGTAAAATATTTTTCTGTAATGACTGTGTAAATCGTGGCGTTGTGCCAAGCTCTTTATCCAACCTCTCCTTAAAAGCTGTCATCCATTAACACCTCCCAATCACTAGGGTTTAATTTAGACTGCAACATTTTCCTTGCTCGATGGAGCCTAGTTTTAACTGTATTTTCTGCACATAAAAGGATGTCAGCTATCTCTCGAACCTTTAATTCCTGATAATAATAAAGAATAATGACTTCTCTATAAGTAATAGGTAATGCAAATAATGCTATCATTAATGTATTTTGCTCATCCTTCGCTAATAATGTCATTTCTGGTGTACGTTTATTTGCCCCTATATGTATTTTTTCAAATAATTCATGTCGCTTATTTTTCCAACTTCTTAAATAGTCATGACTTTTATGTACAGTGATTTTTACTAAATACGTCTTTAGAGAAGATCTTTGTTCGAAGCGATCCCGTTGACGATAATAGGCAAAAAATACATCTTGAACAATTTCCTCAGCTATCGTCCAGTCCTTAACATATAAATACGCCACTCGTAAACAATATTCTCCATGCTCCTCCATGACCTCCTCTAAATGCTCACTCACCGTAACACCTCCAATGTATAGTCACTTTATAGTCGTAATGATGGGTCATTTGGTTTCCAAAAAAGAAATAATCTTTTCAAAACTATGTTTCATTTAAACGATGGACATAATATTTCAAAAACATCACACAATAAAATATGTTTCCACATTTGAAGGTGATGTTATTTTGAATGGATGTGAACAACTTTATACAAGAAGTGTTTTGAGTTCATCCATTCAGGGAAATCACCCTGTAAATAAGCCTTATAAAGAAATGATTTAGTTGTTTTGATACTGGATTTGTCCTTTTCGTATGCCAAGTCGCATACT
Source organism: Lysinibacillus sp. GW247-5R2A (assembly GCF_059424475.1). NCBI lineage: Bacteria > Bacillati > Bacillota > Bacilli > Caryophanales > Bacillaceae > Lysinibacillus > Lysinibacillus sp. GW247-5R2A. Next base: position 219,106 of record NZ_JBWKZL010000006.1, read on the forward strand.
TTTTTTCTTTTAACTCTTGAATAGCTAGTTAAAAAACTGTTATAGTGAGATTGTTTGTCTGACGTCTGACAAATTAAGTTCTTTGGTTGTTCTGCAAATTTTTAGATGGAACATTATGTTTAAAAGAATATTTGTTGTCTTGGATTCAAACGGCCTAAATTATACTTATGGAGGAATTTATGAAATACTTAATATCCCTTTGTGGATTGCTACTTGTTTTTGGTTTAGCTCTGTTAATGAGTAAAAACAAAAAAGAAATAAAATATAAATATATATTGATTATGTTAATCATTCAATTTATATTAGCGGCTTTACTTCTAAATACAACGATTGGTTATGTTCTAATCAAAGGAATAACAAATGTATTTGATCATTTATTATCCTACGCAAATACAGGTATATCATTTGTTTTTGGTGGTTTAGCGAATGAAGGAGAATCCCCATTTTTCTTAGGTGTTTTATTACCAATTGTCTTTATCTCTGTGCTAATTGGGATTTTACAGCATTTCAAAATCCTTCCTTTCCTCATGAGATGGATCGGTTATTTTTTAAGTAAAGTAAGTGGCATGGGAAAATTGGAGTCCTATAATGCTGTTGCTTCTGCAATGGTAGGTCAATCTGAAGTATTCATTACAGTCAAAAAACAACTAGACAAGGTCACTCCTCAGCGTATGTATACATTATGTGCATCCGCGATGTCGACCGTCTCTATGTCAGTTGTTGGCGCGTACATGACGATGATTGAACCAAAGTATGTCGTAACGGCGATTGTTCTAAACTTATTTGGTGGTTTTATAATTGTTTCCATCATTAATCCGTATACGGTAAAAGAAGAGGAAGATATCTTAACCATTGAAGATGAGCAGAAGCAAGCTTTCTTCCAAATGCTTGGTGAATATATTATGGATGGCTTTAAGGTGGCCATCATTGTTGGAGCAATGCTAATTGGTTTCGTAGCATTAATGGATTTAATCAATTCATTGTTTGATATGATTATCGGTGTTTCTTTCCAAGAAATATTAGGCTATATTTTTGCACCAATAGCTTTCTTAATGGGTATCCCATGGGCAGACGCTGTTTCAGCTGGTGGAATAATGGCCACTAAATTAGTAACGAATGAATTTGTTGCTATGATCAACCTTGGAGAAATTGAGAACACAATGAGTGAACGTACGTTAGGTATTATTTCTGTATTCCTAGTATCCTTTGCTAACTTTTCATCCATTGGTATTATTTCTGGGGCAGTCAAAGGGTTAAATGAAAGACAAGGAAATGTTGTTGCACGTTTCGGCTTAAAGTTGCTTTATGGAGCGACACTGGTAAGTATTTTAACGGCAATAATTGTTGGCTTGATTATTTAAATTGAATATGGGATTATTCTTAAAACTGCACTCGATGGTTGGGTGCAGTTTTTTTGTATTGTAACTTCCTATCATCTCACTTTGGCAAGACAAAATAGATATGTGGAAACGAGTATGCATTTAATTGTAATTTTATGACAAAGGAAATTTACTTGTAGTATAAGTAAAGGTATGGGCACACGTGAACTGGAATAGCATAAAAAAGAACACTCATTTGTTTTAACTATTAAACAAATGAGTGTTCTTTCAGCTTTTCAACGTTCTGAATAATAGTTTAAAGAGGTTCTGCTCTTGAATGGGATCTATCCATTCCTTCACTTCAAAAAATTTAACAATATTATTTAATGAAAAAGCGCAGAATACAATAGTACTAAAAAACTAAGTAGAGTGAAACTAAATAGAATTATTAGAGGTAATTTCTCTTTCCGTTCTTTGATTTGATTCATTCTAAGAAATAGTACAATACAAAGGGCGAGTGAAATACCAAAAAGAATAATAGGAACTATAGATAACAAAACTATTCTCCTTTTCTAATAATTAACATTGAGAACCTATCCAGAAAGGATCTGGATTTACTGTACCTGTCCATTTAATCCATAATCCACATTCCTTAACGCTTGATAGGTTTAAGGCGGTTGCCCCAATATCAATTAATCCTACTGCTATAATAGTAGCTAATCCAAGAGGAGGAGCAATAAAGGCAGCGATAGCAGCTCCAAGTGTAGCTATTCCCGCTCCAATTTGAATATAAGTTATTATCGTGGAAGCTTGACAGCTATTAAAGTAAGTATAGAATCCAACTGAAGTCTTTTCATACTTACTTTTACCGTTACATGCAGCTAATGGCTGTACAGAATTCATTAATTCTATGTCCTTTGAAGTAGACTCAATTAAGTCTTCAGATACATTTTCTTTTCTAGCTGACTCTTCATCGAAATAAAAACTATTTTCATCATATATTACAAATGGCTGTATAGCCAATGTATCCTTTATTATTTGATTATGTTCATTTACTTTTGATATTGCAAGCTTGATATCAGAATCTGTTGCACCTTGTTTTTTTGCTAAATTAATATCAATAGCAATATAGTCTCCATCAAAACCTATTGTTTTATCAAACTCATTATCTAATTCTAATACACTTGTAAGAATAGTTGATAAATTGTCTTTTTTTTCACCTTCTATTTGTGCCGCAGTTGCTGGAAACTGTGCTGTTATTGAAAACATTAAAATCATTGCAACGATTCCTGTAATAATTTTTTTCATTTTCAACCCATCCTTTTAATAATATGATTCCCAACACTTTGTGACAACCAATATCAAAAATAAACTATATTATTTCCATTTAGATACCCTCCTTCTAGTATATTAATACTTATAATATCACAAAAATACACTAAAAAATACAAATATTTCTAATTATATACTAAATAACCAATTATAAATAGATGGTTTCGACGTAGTGACCCCTAAAGCTGCTTGTAATTTCTAGGTTCTCGTGTTAAACGGGATCTTTGTCCCAACCAGCTTGAAACATGTTTATACAAGTAAGGGGAGAACAGTTTTGCAGCCGGGATCGAGTCCAATGGGCGCTACATTCTACCCCGACTAACGTTATAATAAGACCTATAACAAAAAGGCCAACAAGAAAAATCTGGATAACCTTATATTACGATCGGGTGCGATTGTTGAACTACATATAGCAAACTTTTTTAAAAGATAAAATCCATTTTAATCAATCTTTTTCACAATGGATTTTTTAATTTGCCGTAAAGTGCTGCTTTGTTCGATATTTTTAATAAAATTCTATATACAACCAACATTTCAGGTAATATATTAAAATAGTATTATCTAGATTTTAATTTTAAAATACAAAAAGTGTTAAAAGAATTCCGTTTAATCATTGTATCTAAGGAGGTTTTTAAAAATGAGAAGAAATAGTGAATGTGCCGAACCTGAAGATTTTTTAGTATTTCGTTATACTAATTTAAAAAGGACAAAACATATTAGTGATATAAAATATGTTTTGTCCTTTGATTTATTTAACTTTTTTAATTTAGGTTTTGATAACTAAGTTTTAGTAATGCACATTTGAAATTATGTCTCTTTATTTAACGACAATATTGACAAGTTTGCCTGGAATAACGATAACTTTTACTAAGTTCTTTCCAGCCATATATTCTTGTACTTTTTCATCTGCAAGCGCTATTTTTTCAATGTCTTCTTTTGAAGCATCTTTAGCTACGACGATTTTTGCACGAACTTTACCAGCAACTTGCACCGCTACTTCCACTTCATCATCTACAAGTTTTGACTCATCGTATGTTGGCCATTGCTCATACGAAAGTGTTCCTTCATGACCTAATAGCTTCCAAAGCTCTTCTGCGATATGAGGAGCCATTGGTGCCAACATTTTAACAAAGCCTTCCGCATAAGCTGTTGGGATTACTTCAGCTTTATAGCAATCGTTGATAAATACCATCATTTGTGAAATAGCAGTATTAAAGCGGATACCTTCATAATCCTCTGTCACTTTTTTCACTGTTTGGTGGTATGATTTTTCTAATGTTGTATCATTAGACACTTGAATTTTCGCTGAAATCGTTCCATCCTCTTCATTGACAAGTAGACGCCAAATACGATCTAAGAAGCGACGTGCCCCATCTAAACCATTTGTAGACCAAGCTACAGAAGCCTCAAGTGGCCCCATGAACATTTCATAAAGACGTAATGTATCTGCACCATGTGACTCAATGATTTCGTCTGGGTTCACAACATTCCCTTTAGATTTAGACATTTTTTCATTACCTTCACCAAGAATCATACCTTGGTTAAATAATTTCTGGAATGGCTCTCTCGTATGAACAACGCCTAAATCATATAACACTTTATGCCAGAAACGTGCGTATAGTAAATGCAATACAGCATGCTCTGCTCCACCAATATAAATATCAACTGGTAACCAGCGTTTTAGTAATTCAGAGTCCGCAATTGCTTCTGTATTAGTAGGATCGATATAGCGTAAGAAGTACCAGCTAGATCCTGCCCATTGCGGCATTGTATTTGTTTCACGGCGTCCTTTTTTACCTGTCTCGGGATCTACAACATTGACCCATTCTGCAATGTTGGCTAATGGTGATTCACCAGTGCCTGAAGGACGGATATTATCTGTTTTCGGTAGCATTAACGGTAATTCCGATTCTGGAACTGCTGTTATCGTACCATCTTCCCAATGGATCATTGGAATAGGCTCTCCCCAGTAACGCTGACGAGAGAATAGCCAGTCGCGCAGACGATAAGATATCTTCTTCTCTCCAACGCCTTTTTGCTCTAACCATTCAATAGCTTTAGCAATACCCTCTACTTTATTTAAGCCATTTAGGAAATCAGAGTTAATATGTTGCCCATCACCTGTAAATGCTTCTTTACTAATGTCCCCACCTTCAAGAACAGGAACGATGTCTAAGTTGAATGCTGATGCGAATTCATAGTCACGCTCATCATGTGCAGGAACCGCCATAATAGCACCTGTTCCATAAGACACTAATACATAGTCTGCAATCCAAATTGGCACTTTCTTACCGTTAATCGGATTTACTGCATAGGCACCTGTAAATACGCCAGTTTTTTCTTTTGCTAAATCTGTACGCTCTAAATCAGACTTCATTTTAACTTTTTCTAAATAAGTTTCAACCGCTTGACGCTGATCAGCTGTCGTTATTTGTTCCACTAATTTATGCTCAGGTGCAAGTACACAATATGTAGCGCCAAATAATGTATCAGGGCGAGTTGTGAACACAGTAAAGTTCTCATCAGTCCCATCGATACCAAATGTTACTTCTGCTCCTTCTGAACGTCCAATCCAGTTACGCTGCATATCTTTAATAGATTCTGGCCAATCAACTTCCTCTAAGTCATCAATTAAACGATCTGCATAGGCAGTAATTTTAAGCATCCATTGCTTCATTGGTCGACGTTCTACTGGATGCCCACCACGCTCTGATTTGCCATCAATTACTTCTTCATTCGCCAATACCGTACCAAGCGCTGGACACCAGTTAACAGCTACTTCATCCACATAAGCTAAACCTTTGTTATAAAGCTGAATAAAAATCCATTGTGTCCATTTATAATACTCTGGATCAGTCGTGTTAATTTCACGATCCCAATCATAGCTGAAACCTAGCTCTTGAATTTGACGTTTAAATGTTGCAATATTTTTCGCTGTAAATTCTGCCGGATCATTGCCCGTATCAAGTGCATATTGCTCCGCTGGTAAACCAAACGCATCCCAGCCCATTGGGTGTAATACATTATAGCCTTGCATACGTTTAAAGCGTGATAGAATATCTGTCGCCGTATATCCTTCTGGATGTCCTACGTGTAGTCCAGCGCCAGATGGATATGGGAACATATCTAATGCAAAGAATTTAGGCTTTTCTGTTTCATTTTCAGTTTTGAATGTTTTGTTATCAGCCCAATATTGCTGCCACTTTTTTTCAATTTGTTGATGATTAAAACTCATTTTTTTTCCTCCTTCAATGAATCTTGCTGCTCTTCATTATAATTGACAAAATATTTAAAAAATAAAAAAACTCGCCCCTTCCTTATAGAAGGGACGAGAGAATTTGCACTCCCGCGGTACCACCCAAATTAGTGATTACACTCGGCTCAAGCTTCCTTAACGCGGAAGAAACGACACGCGCTATTTCACGCGGGCAGACTCAGTAGGCGAGTTCGATTTGCTTTCCTACTAGCTTTCACCAGCCGCTAGCTCTCTAAAAAGACCCACAAATCTACTATTCCTCATCACAGTCTTTACATGATATTGCATTTATTCTAATGGAAAGTATTGAAAAGCACAAGCCTTTGTTTACAGCTTACCCATTACTGAACAATTAATTCCTTTTCTTCCTTATATTTAGAGAATTCTTTGCATTCATGAAAAGCAAAATGCTGACATCCAATACATCGATGTCTGTCCAAATAGTTGAAGGCTTTTGTAATCGCTTCTCCTGTATGCTGATAAAAATGATGGGCTCCTATTTTATCGTAAAGGCCATTTTGCTGAAGGGCTATCTTTAAGTCATCCTGTACCCCTGTTACTAGAATGTTGCCACCTTGTGCTGTAAAATTGTCAATGATATTGCTAAAATATGCTTCACCCGTAGAGTCCATAAAGGGCACTTTCCCCATGCGTAATATCAAAACTCTAGATTGTTGTTGTAAAGTGCTTGCTATCGTTTGTTCAAATCTTTGTGCTGCACCAAAGAACAGTGGACCTTCAATGGTATACAAGCTTATTTGTGGACAATCATGCTGTTGATGAACGACATGAGGCTGTACCTTCTCGCCTTTATTCGAATGGTCTGGTAATACCTTTGTCACAACAAGCTTTTCACTCATTCGTTTTGCAAACAATAGCACGGCTAACACAAGCCCTACTTCTACCGCTAATGTAAGGCTAGTAAATACGGTTAATAAAAAGGTAATGAACAAAACGAGCGAATCACCAGATTTCAATTTTATAATATGAGCAAAATGCTTACGTTCACTCATATTCCAGGCAACTACCATTAATACGGGTGCCATACTTGCTAAAGGTATATGGGAAGCATATGGTGCTAATAACAATAAGGTGATTAATACAAACACACCATGGATGATACCCGACATTGGGGATACTGCCCCTGTTTTAATGTTAGTTGCAGTACGAGCTATCGCTCCTGTCGCAGGTATTCCTCCAAACATCGGTGTTACGATATTGGCAATCCCTTGACCGATTAGCTCTCGATTACTATTATGCTTGCTATTTGTCATCCCGTCTGCCACGACTGCAGATAACAACGACTCGATACCTCCAAGCATCGCGATGACAAATGCAGGTCCAATAAGCTGTTGTAGGCGCTCGATTGTAATAGTAGGTATTGCGAAATTGGGTAATGTATTAGGTATTTGACCATAGGCTGTGGCAATCGTAGCCACTTGTCCTGAAAAAAAGAAAGTCGCCACAAGAGTGGAGACTACAATCCCCACTAATGCCCCGGGAACCTTTGGAAACAATTTAGGTGTCATCATTATTGTTATGAAACAAATGACTGCTGTTAAAATACTAAAAATATTAGTAGTCCCAATTTGCTTTCCTATCTCTTGAATATTCGCTATAAAATACTCATGTCTTGTCATATTGGTTAGTCCTAAAAAATTGGCGATTTGACCTGTAAAAATAATTACTGCTATACCTGCTGTAAAACCAATTGTTACAGGACGGGGAATAAATTTTATTAAGGTCCCTAGCTTAAAAACGCCCATTAAGCAAAGCAATACCCCCGCCATTAAACCTGCCAGTAATAAATCCTCATAGCCATACGTTAGGACAATTCCTAAAAGAATCGGCACAAAAGCCCCTGTAGGTCCTCCAATTTGATATTTTGATCCACCAAAAATGGAAATCAAAACACCTGCAATACAAGCCGTATAAATGCCATATTCAGGCTTTACACCTGATGCAATAGCAAAGGACATAGCAAGTGGAATAGCAACGATTCCAACAATGATTCCGGACAATAAATCCTTTTTAGCATGATGGACTGAATACCCTTCAAAACGTCCTGTAAACAGTGACCTCATAGATAAATCTTCCCTTCCCAATAATAAGCAAAGCATAACTTTTCCACATTATGGAGGTTACTTATTTTCTTCGTCACTATCATTACTTGTCATTTCCTCTAATCTTGAAATGGTATGAACTAAATGGTTATTAAAAATATCCTTGGCCACACCAAGTAATTCACCAATCATCGGATCGCTTAAAGAATAGTAAACTTTCTTGCCTTCTTTCACTCCATAAACGATATTTTTAGCACGTAATACACTTAGCTGCTGAGAAACAGCGGAGCCCTCTTTCTCTAAGCAATCTTGAATCTCATTGACACTCTTCTGACCTTCTACAAGAAGTTCCAGTATTCTAATACGTAATGGATGTGCTAACGCTTTAAAAAAATCTGCCTTAAACTGCTGCAATCCTTCTTCCATAAAATAAATCCCCCCATACAACTACATATTCAAATATTTGAATATGTATGATTGTAAGCCTATATTAATAATTTTTCAATATCCACTATGAAAAAAAGAGCAAACCAAGTGTGTAACACTCGATTCGCTCTTTGCATTTATTCACTATGAATCTACTACTATGTTGTTCTTCTTGAGAGGGTAATCATAAATAAGACATGGTATAATCGCGAACAGCACAATGACTACTAAAGTTAAAACAAGAGGAATCATGCCATATTGATCCACCATAATTCCACCAAATAAAGGACCAATCATACGTCCACCAGTCGCAGCACTGTTAATAATACCTTGATAGAAGCCTTGTCGACCTTTTGGCGCAAGTTGATTTGCAATAGTTGGTAATGCTGGTGTATAAAACATTTCTCCGAAAGTTAAGACAAGCATGGCTACACCAAACATTTTAAAATCACTCGCAAACGCGATAATACCGAAGGATATAGCGATTAAGATGACACCAAAAACCAATTGACGTTTTAACTGATGCTCCCAACGTTTGATAAGCGGTGCAATGAGCGGCTGCCCGATCACAATTAGCAGACCGTTAATCGTCCATAGTAAACTATACTGCTTTAACCCTAAACCTAAATCTTGCGTATAGGATGAAATTGTTGCACTCCATTGCGAATAGGCTAGCCAACATAAAACGGAGGATGAACTAATAATTAATAAGGCATAGAATGGTGCCTTGTTAATGATTCGCTTACTTTCACCAACCACATTCTTCGGTGCAATACTCCCTACCTCTAAACGTTTAAATGTCAGCAAAGCAATAATAAAGAATAAAATATACATCCCTAAATTGACCTTAAACACGTAGTCAAATTGATAATCGGCCACCACACCTGCAAGTGCAGGACCTACAGCTACGCCGACATTTTGAGCCAAATAGATGGCATTAAAGGCCTTTCGCCCCCCCTCTGGCCAGGCAGCTCCAGCCAATGCGAACATACTAGGAAAAACAATACCCCCACTAAAGCCTAATATCGTTAAAAACCATACATAATGCGGCCACCCGTGCCAAAGCGTTAAACCTATTAATGAAGCAATTGTTAAAAGGATTCCAAGCATGATGGCTTTATAGCCACCTATTCTATCAAATAGGTAACCACCTAATAGATTGCCTAAAACACCTGCAGCAGAATTTAGCATCAGCACAAAGCCAGCCATCGCCAGCGTTTTCCCTAAATAATCATGCATATATATGGCATTTAAAGGCCATAAAAATGAGTTGCCTGTTGTGTTCACAAGCATTCCGATAATTAAAAACCAAACACGTTTTGGCATTTGATGTCCTCCATTATTTCGCGTCTCTAAATAGCTAGTTTATGCTGAAATACTTAAAAGTACAAGGAAAATAATTTTACCCTTTTTACAATTTATTAATGGCTATAAATAGCTATAAATCACTAGATCCAAGCGAAAATTGGAGCAACATCTTTCATGATATATCCTTACCCCATGACGGAACGAGATGCTCATGATAAAATAAGGCGTTAGAGGAGTGAAATAAATGACAGAAATAAATTTTCCTTTTCCTTCTGAAGGGAAAAGATACTATACATGGAACCGCTATTTACGCGATCACTTTGGTCACAAAGTATTTAAAGTAGCATTAGATGCTGGCTTTGATTGTCCAAACCGTGATGGTACGGTTGCCTTTGGCGGCTGTACATTTTGCAGCGCTGCAGGCTCAGGTGATTTTGCAGGCAACAAGGTTGATCCAATTGAAGTTCAATTTGCTGAAATTCGGGACAAAATGCACCAAAAATGGAAAGATGGCAAATATATGGCTTATTTTCAGGCCTATACGAATACACATGCCCCGCTCCCGGTGTTAAAGGAAAAATTCGAAGCTGCTTTGGCGCAGGAAGGTGTTATAGGTCTTTCTATTGCTACTCGACCCGATTGTTTACCAGATGATGTTGTAGAATATTTAGCAGAATTAAACGAGCGTACGTATTTATGGATTGAGCTTGGTCTTCAAACCGTTCATGAAAAAACTGCCAATCTTATTAATCGCGCACATGATTATGCAACCTATGTGGAGGGCGTAGAAAAACTTCGGAAGCATGGTATTCGTGTTTGCTCACATATTATAAATGGTCTACCGCTTGAAGATTATGACATGATGATGGAAACTGCACGAGCAGTGGCAAAGCTAGATGTCCAAGGTATTAAAATCCACTTACTTCATTTATTAAAAGGGACACCAATGGTGAAGCAATATGAAAAAGGGATGCTTGAGTTTTTAGATCAGGATGTTTATACAAAACTAGTCGCTGATCAGCTAGAAATTTTACCACCTGATATGGTCATTCATCGCATTACAGGTGATGGACCTATAGATTTAATGATTGGTCCAATGTGGAGCGTTAATAAATGGGAAGTATTAAATGGCATTGATGCCGAATTGGAGCGCCGTGGTAGTTGGCAGGGGAAATTTTATAAGGCTGAGGTTGCTAAATGAAATTACAACGAGTTTTACAATATGCTCAACAGCTATTAAAAGATAGTGTGGAAGAAGGAGATACAGTTGTTGATGCCACTGCCGGCAATGGCCACGATACGTTGTTTTTAGCTCAGCAAGTTGGGGATGAAGGACAAGTTTATGCTTTTGATGTTCAAAAAGAAGCAGTCGACACAACACTACATCGTCTACTAGACCATGGTTTAGAACATCGCGCCCTTGTTTTAAATAAAGGGCATGAAGAAGTAGCCAATTTCGTACACAAGCCAGTAGCCGCAGCCATCTTTAATCTCGGCTATTTGCCGGGTGGCAATCATGATATTATTACCAAGCCTAGTACAACGATTCAAGCTATTGAAGACTTGCTTAAGCTTTTAAAGGTTGGCGGTTTAATCATCCTTGTTATTTATCACGGTCACCCTGGTGGCAAGGAAGAGCGAGATACTGTAATAGACTTTGTCAGCCAACTTCCACAAAAATATGTCCATGTCTTAAAATACGAATTTCTCAATCAGCAAAATGACCCTCCATTCGTCATTGCATTAGAGAAAATGAAGGATTATCCAAATATATAGACAATTTAAAAGGCTAACTAATAGTATCGTAGGAACTATTAGTTAGCCTTTCTCTTTACCTATTTATTTTTACGTTTCTCATTATAGTCTACCCAGAAATCTGCGCCTTTAATGCCTAGTTTACGAGGATCAAAGACAGGGTCTTTTCCTTCTTTTTTCTGTTTCTCGTAATCTTTTAAAGCAACGATGGCCGGTTTCATAATAATTAAAATGGCTAGAACGTTAATCCATACCATCAGACCAAGGCCTACATCCCCCATAGCCCAAGCAAGTCCAGACGTACGGATTGTGCCATAGAAAGCTGCAATTAAAATCGCTATTTTCGCAATCCAGATGAAGACCTTCTCGGTACTACCTCTAAATAAATACGCCACATTTGTTTCAGCGATATAGTAATACGCCATAATCGTTGTAAAGGCAAAGAAGAATAGTGCGATAGCTACAAATGGTGCACCAAGTCCAGGTAAGGATGATTCAACTGCATATTGCGTATACGCAGCACCTTCCTGAATACTCTTAGCAAATGTCATTTGCTCATCACCCGTTAAGCCGCCTTTATTGAATTCCCCAACATGGATAAATGGATCTGCTCCTTCGGCTGCCTTTTCATCTTGTACATTATACATACCCGTAAATAAAATCATAAAGGCTGTAGCTGAACAAATTAATAAGGTATCAATGTATACAGACGCTGCTTGGACAATCCCTTGTTTAGCAGGGTGGGATACTTCTGCTGCGGCAGCAGGATGCGCCCCAGTCCCTTGACCAGCCTCATTTGAATAGATTCCTCGTTTCACACCCCAAGCAATTGCGGAGCCAATAATACCTCCAAATATTTCTTGTGCTCCAAATGCACTTGAGAAAATTAAAGCGAAGACAGATGGTACCTCTGAAATATTCATAGCGATAATAATAATAGCCATAATAATATAGGCTATTGCCATGAACGGTACAATTACCTGTGCAGCGTTGGCAATCGATTTAACGCCCCCAATAATGATAGCACCAAGTAAAACGACAATAATTAGTCCTGTAATCCAAGTTTCAATACCGAAAGCGTTTTCAACAGCTCCTGCAATGGCATTCGATTGCACACCTGGCATAAGTATTAACATAGCAATTAAAGCAGCAATAGCGAAAATCACTGCAAACCATTTTTGACCCATTCCTTTTTCTATGTAATAGGCCGGTCCACCACGATATTCAGTATCTTTCTCTTCTTTATAGATTTGTGCTAATGTTGACTCTACATATGCGGTTGCCGCACCAATAAAAGCAATTGCCCACATCCAAAAGACAGCACCAGGTCCACCCATCCCAATAGCTGTTGCAGTACCAGCAATATTCCCTGTACCTACACGACCCGATAGTGCGATAGACATTGCTTGGAAGGAGGAAATCCCTTTTTCTGATTTCTCCCCCTTAAACATTAACACAAACATATCTTTAATAAGTCTTACTTGCAGGAATCTTGTAATGACTGAGAAAAAAAGCCCAATCAACAAGATACCATAGATAAACCAAGGTCCCCATAATATGTCATTCAATTTGCCAACAACTACATCCATCTTACCCCTCCAATTTGAATTACCTTACTTTAAGTCACTATATTATTACACTTTTCAGAAAATTACAATATTATATTCAAGTAACAATATTTAAGTAAGGATCCTATTATTTGGAAGGTGTCAAACCTATTTTATTATATATCCAATCCGTCTAAGAGCATTATTGATAAAATCTCGAATATACATAAAAATCTCTTCACGCTCTACTTCATGAAATAAATTATGATAACAATTTGCCCATTCTTTAAATTGAAACTCGGTTAGCTCTTGTTGATGAAGCCAATTGCGCATTTGTCGAGTTTCCGTTATTTTATCTTTTTCAGCTGTCATAATTAACATAGGCATATTAGGAAATTCATGCTTAGGTAGCATAACTAAATTTTTCATCATCTGTTGAAGCTCCCGATACCATTTTACTGAAACAACAGACATAAATGGGATATCATCCTTCATTTCCTCTCTACCCTCAACACTGCGCGTTAATGTCTCAAATGTCAGCTCATGCGTCAATTTAACATTTGCTGTTAAAGCACTCAAGCTCGTTAAAGCATTTGATAATTTACCTGGTAAAAGCTTCAAATGTAGCCAGGGTGATGTCAAAATAATACCAGCACATTCATACTTTTTCTTTTGCATGGTATGAAGAACTAAAGTAGCGCCTAGTCCATGCCCAATTACAAAGGTTGGTAAATTATATGAAAAGGCATTCTCAATGAGATTTCTTGTATATTTATTGTACAATTTGAAGTCCTCATCATGGACACGCGCAAATCTTGCATTGATGCCATGATTCGGTAGATCCCCCATGACTATGTGGAAGCCTTCCATTCTTAATTTTTCTATAAGCCATGCATACCAACGGTGGTTTTCATAAGCACCATGAAGAATAGCAATCACAGCCTTTGCTTGTCCATCAGCTTCCCATTTCCACATTCACATAGTCCTCCTAAAAAATAATTACAATTTGATTATATCGAAATAACAGCACATTTTAATTTTATATTTCCTTAAAGTTGCGTATTTGATACGATAATACTATATCTACAGAAAGAAAAGAGGCGATTCTCATGATTTATCCATTTAAAGATAAAACACCAAAGATCGATCCATCTGTTTTTATTGCCGATTACGCAACTGTTACTGGAGACGTAACAATTGGAGCTGAAACAACTATTTGGTTTAATACCGTAATTCGTGGCGATGTTTCACCAACCATTATTGGTGAACGGGTAAGTATCCAAGATCTTTGCTGCTTACATCAAAGTCCTAAGTTTCCACTCATTATTGAAGATGAGGTCACAGTAGGACACCAAGTAACTTTACATAGCTGTACCATTCGAAAAAATGCCTTAATCGGTATGGGCTCCATTATTTTAGACGGGGCAGAGATTGGAGAGGGTGCATTTATTGGAGCCGGAAGTCTCGTGCCTCCTGGTAAAGTTATACCTCCAAATAGCTTAGCATTAGGTCGTCCAGCGAAAGTTGTCCGAGAATTAAACGCTGAGGATAAAAAGGATATGGAGCGTATCGTACGTGAATACGTAGAAAAAGGTCAGTATTATAAATCTCTACAAAAATAAAAGCTTATAAAGAATTTATTCATTATAAAAAATCCCTCGCTTTCCATGACCATTGTTCAAGGATACAGGCGAGGCATTTTTGCAAAAAAACAAAAGGGGCAGAAAAGCCCCTTTTGTTCATCATACATTAGAATAATTTTCTAACGACTTCAGCACTTTAGCACAATAGTTTACAGATGTGCTTTTACGCGTAATGCGTCAGCTTTATCAGTTTGTTCCCATGGTACATTTAAATCTGTACGACCGAAGTGACCATAGGCTGCAGTTTGTTTATAAATTGGACGACGAAGATCTAGCATCTTAATAATACCTGCTGGGCGTAAATCAAATAGCTCACGTACCCATTCTACGATTTCGCTTTCCTTCACTTTTCCTGTACCAAATGTATCAACAGCAATGGAAACAGGCTGTGCAACGCCAATTGCATACGCCAGCTGTACTTCCGCGCGTTCTGCTAAACCAGCTGCTACAATATTTTTAGCTACATAACGTGCCGCATAGGCAGCTGAACGGTCAACTTTTGTGGCATCCTTACCTGAGAACGCACCGCCACCATGTCGTGCATAACCACCGTATGTATCAACAATGATTTTACGGCCCGTTAAACCAGCATCTCCTTTTGGCCCACCAATGACGAAACGGCCAGTTGGATTGATAAAGTATTTTGTGTTTGAATCTAATAATTCGCTTGGCACAACAGGGGCAATCACAAATTGTTTTAGATCAGCCTGAATTTGTTCAAGTGTTGCTTCTTCATCATGCTGTGTTGAAATAACAATTGTATCGACACGCACAGGTACGTTATTGTCATCATACTCAATTGTTACTTGTGTTTTACCATCTGGACGTAAATAAGCTAGCTCACCAGATTTACGAACTTCTGTTAAACGACGTGCTAACTTATGAGCTAAGCTAATTGGTAATGGCATTAACTCAGGTGTTTCATTACATGCATAGCCAAACATTAAGCCTTGGTCCCCTGCACCAATCGCTTCAATATCTGCATCTGTCATAGAACCCTCACGTGCCTCTAAAGCTTGGTCAACACCTTGAGCAATATCTGGAGATTGCTCACCAATTGCTACAAGTACCGCTAAGTTTTCAGCATCAAAGCCATATTTCCCACGTGTATATCCGATTTCCGCCACCGTATCACGTACAATACCTTTGATATCTACATAAGTAGAAGTAGTAATTTCTCCCGCTACTAATACTAATCCTGTTGTTACAGTTGTTTCACACGCTACACGTGCATTTGGATCTTCTGCTAAAATTGCATCTAAAATGGCATCCGAAATCTGGTCACAAATTTTATCTGGATGTCCTTCTGTTACACTTTCTGATGTAAACAGTCGACGGTTTGTCATTTAGTTTTCCTCCTATTACTCTTACAAAAAGTATTTGAATACGGTACTCATTACCCATGTCAAGTCCGCTCCTAAGGATTGAACTCTCAAGCCGCTGTTGTTGTCATTTCACTTAATGTGAAAAAATAACTGCTACTTTTAACACGAGGATTTCGAAAGATCCGTCATTATAATAAGGAAAGAACTACATATACTTACCTTTACATTGATTTTTAACAATAAAAAAATCCTTTACTCACGTTACTATACATGAGGAAAGGAATAATGACTTCGCTACCTTTCACTCTTATCGTTCAAGGGATTTTCCCTTGCATCAGGTTGGCACCAACGCATGTAGTGAAATAGTTCATGCAGGTTGCCGGGTTTCACAGGGCCTGACCCTCCACCAGCTCGGGATAAGAGTATCCGTTCAATTTTCATGTTACTGAAAAGGTCGAACGTTGTCAAATATTTTCTTATGTATTACTGTATAGATAAGGAAGGAACAAATATTCACCATAAAACTTTTCATTCTTGGGTGATGATGTAAATAAAAGAAAATTAATCCCTACAACATACCTAGCATCTTGTGGTAACATATGTGTGGCTCAAATTTTAGACAATTTACTGTAGCATTGAATGTTTTCTACTCGAAAAACATTATTTTTTGTCAGTTTATTGAAAAGTAATAAAAACTCTAAAATAATTTCTTAATTAGTATAGATTATTTAACCAATTGTGTTATACTATTTTTGAAATTAAGAAAAAATCCCTCTAAATCAAGGGAATACTATAAAAAAGGATGGTATTTAATCGATGAATTCAGTAGAAATTGCAAACGAACTGAAGGAATTATTAAGCGGCGGTAACATTAACGTTCAACTTTCAGTACCACAATTAGCAGAAAAAGCTACTTCTCGTGGTGAGGCAATGTTAACAGTAGATGGCGCAGTTCGTGCAGAAACTGGCAAATACACTGGTCGTTCACCTAAAGATAAATATACAGTAGAAGAAGAAAGCACAAAAGATCAAATTGACTGGGGTAAAGTCAATCAACCAATTTCCTCTGAAGTGTTCGATAACCTGTATGTAAAAGTAATAAAATATTTAAAAGAACAAGATGAATTATTTGTATTCAAAGGATTTGCTGGTGCTGACAAAGATTCACAATTAAGCATCCAAGTTATTAATGAATACGCTTGGCACAACCTTTTCGCTCATCAATTATTTATCCGTCCAACTAAAGACGAATTAGCTTCGCATGTTGCAGACTTCACTGTCATCTCAGCTCCTAACTTTAAAGCAGATCCTGCGGTTGACGGTACTGCTTCTGAAACATTCATCATTGTATCACTTGAAAAGAAAATTATCTTAATTGGTGGTACTGAATATGCTGGTGAAATGAAAAAATCTATTTTCGGTATTATGAACTACTTATTACCACAACAAGGTATCCTTTCTATGCACTGTTCAGCAAACGTTGGTGAAGCTGGCGATGTAGCATTATTCTTCGGTCTATCTGGTACTGGTAAAACAACATTATCCGCTGATCCAGACCGTAAGCTTATCGGTGACGATGAACACGGCTGGTCTGATAATGGTGTATTCAATATTGAGGGTGGTTGCTATGCAAAAACGATCAACCTTTCTGCTGAGAAAGAACCAGAAATCTACAATGCAATCCGCTTCGGCTCTGTTTTAGAAAACGTAGCTGTTGATCCAGAAACTCGTATTTGTGATTATGATGATGGTTCATTAACAGAAAACACACGTGTAGCTTATCCGATTCAATACATCGAAAACATTGTTGATCCTTCTGTAGCAGGTCATCCAAAAACAATCAT
The DNA here is from genome assembly GCF_059424475.1 of Lysinibacillus sp. GW247-5R2A. Classification (NCBI taxonomy): domain Bacteria; kingdom Bacillati; phylum Bacillota; class Bacilli; order Caryophanales; family Bacillaceae; genus Lysinibacillus; species Lysinibacillus sp. GW247-5R2A. The sequence goes on from NZ_JBWKZL010000006.1 coordinate 236,924, forward strand.
CTTCCTAACAGCTGATGCGTTTGGCGTATTACCTCCTATCAGTAAATTAACAAAAGAGCAAGCTATGTATCACTTCTTAAGTGGTTTCACTTCAAAACTTGCTGGAACTGAACGTGGTGTAACAGAGCCAGAACCAGTATTCTCTACATGCTTCGGTTCTCCATTCCTTCCACTTCCTGCAACAGTTTATGCAGAAATGTTAGGTCAAAAAATTGACGAACATGGCGCACAAGTATTCCTAGTGAACACTGGTTGGACTGGTGGAGAATATGGTACTGGTAGCCGTATGAAGCTTTCTTATACACGTACAATGGTGCGCGCAGCTATCGATGGTCAATTAACAAATGTTGAAACGACACAAGATGCTGTATTTGGTTTACACATCCCAACAGCAGTTGAAGGTGTACCTTCACAAGTGTTAAATCCTCGTGAAGCATGGGCAGATAAAGCTGCATACGATGCAAAAGCTGCTGAACTTGCTGGCTTATTCAACGAAAACTTCAAGAAATTTGCAAACGTTTCTGAAGCCATCACTACACTTGGTGGCCCATTAAAATAACAACTAGAACAAGAAAAGGGAACGAGATAATTCGTTCTCTTTTTCTTTCCCATAAAACATAAATAAAGCTAATTTAGGGAGATACATATGAAAAGAAAATACAAATTACTAGTAGCAATCATTTCTATATTATTGGCATTATTTATTGGTGCTGGTTTTTTTGCAGGCAACTACTTTTATAATCTGGCATTAAATCCGGATACTGATAAATCAGCTGTTCTAGATGCCCCCCATAATTTAATTGATAGCAATTCAAATGAGGCTCAAGAGAAAGAGGACCGTGAGCAATGGTTTAACAAGCATTATGAGGAGAAGGCGATTCAATCCTATGATTCTCTTAATCTGCATGCATACGCTATCCAAAACAGCCAGCCCACAGACAAATGGGCAATTATTTTCCATGGCTATTCAAGTGATGGTACACAAATGACTAAGTATGCTAAACAATTTTATGATATGGGCTATCATGTGCTCATTCCCGATGCAAGAGGACATGGTCAAAGTGAAGGTGATTATATCGGCATGGGGTGGCATGATCGTTTGGATGTTGTTTCATGGATTGATGACATTGTAAACGGGAATAAAGATGCTGAAATCGTGCTATTTGGAGTTTCAATGGGAGGCGCTACTGTGATGATGGCTTCAGGTGAGGATTTGCCGTCAAATATAAAGGCTATCATTGAGGATTGCGGCTATTCTTCCGTATGGGATGAATTTTCCTATCAATTACAAGCAATCTTTCACTTGCCTTCATTCCCAATTATGCAATTCTCTTCAGTCGTAACTAAACTAAAAGCAGGCTATACTCTGGGAGAAGCTAGTGCTGTTGATCAAGTGGCAAAATCGAAAACCCCTATGCTGTTTATTCATGGAGATAACGATACTTTTGTCCCTTCGACCATGTTGAATGACGTATTTGAGGCAGCAAATGGTCCGAAGCAAAAATTACTTGTCGAGGGTGCTGGTCATGGCGAGGCGGAAAGCGTAGCTGGCGAGCTCTATTGGGAAACGATTCAGCATTTCTTAGAAACTTATATGAAATAATAAAGTGCCCCTTCCTTTAGAACACCTATTCATCTCCAGATGATAGCTATTTAAGGAAGGGGCTTTAATAATTTCATTTTCTAGTGTTGCTTCATCCATTCACAAAGAGCACGTACGGTTTCACGATTTTTAGCTGGCGGGTATTGATGTGCATAATGAGGGTCGTACCATGTTTCGTATGTTTTATTAGCATCCTCTAAGAAAAATGCCAGTTGTCTAGCATGCTCTATATCCACATTCTCATCCTGATAGCCATGAATAATTAACACTGGAGCTGTTATATGCTCTACTTCAAACAACGGTGTACGAGCATCATAGGCTTCCGGTACACGGTTAGGTGTTCCTCCGATAACGCGTTTCATCATCCGTCGCATATCTGTACGTTCCCAGTAAGTGGCCGTTGCATCAGAAACCCCAGCCCATGTCACAACGGAAGTAATATCCCTTCGTAAAATTGCTGTCCATAGAGCCATGATGCCTCCACGCGAAAAGCCAAAAACATGTAGATTATCATTGCAAAATTGCTTCAGTACATCGACTGCAAAAACAGCATCATAACGGTCTGCCCCTGCAAACTCATCTTTGCCCTCGCCACCTCTATTTCCACGATAATACGGTGCAAAGACGATAAAGCCTTGTGCGGCAAATTGAGCAATACGTGAGGGTCTTACCATACCGATGCTTTGCATACCCCCTCTTAAATATAAAAAGCCATCATATGTACCCTCAGTCTTCGGCTCAGCTAGAAGTCCTTTTATTCGCAAGCCCTGTGACATATAAGTGATTTCTGTTAACCGAATTGCTGGATTGGGAGAAGGATAGGCACGCTTTTCCACGATATCACCATTTTTTGTCACGTCGTTTCAACTCCTCCAGCATTTTCTTCATTCCTTCATCCTTCATATGAAAGCTCAAGTTTGGATGATGGGTAAATTCCTCATCAGATAACCACAGCATACCGGATGTTTCTAAATCAAATTCAATGTCCTCCTGCCCAGCAAATTGTGCAGTAAAAACCGTTTTACAAAATAATATGTCATCATGAACCGCATATTCTGCAAACCATTGAAGATTTTTCACACGGACACCGGTTTCTTCAAATACTTCCCTTATAGCTGCATCCTCTAGCGTTTCACCTTGCTCCAATTTGCCTCCTGGCACCTCGACACCACGTCGTTTATGAATAGTACATAGCCACTTATTTTGATGCTTTAAAAATACAAGGACGTGTTTGGGTTCTACGATAAATTCCCCTCTCGTAAAACTCAAATCTACGCGCAGGCCATGTAAATCTGTAAATGTTAACATATCTTCAACCTCACGTTCTATCATGCTGAATAACAGAAGTCATTTTTCATTGCCTTCACTTACAGGCATCGCGAATTTCTAATTTCTGTTTTGTTGGGATTGCATTTCCACTATGTGAAAATCATCTAATTCCCTTTAGCTTATCTAAGTTAACTATAGAGTAATCATACAGAAACAAGCAACTTTAAATATAGTGTAAGCAAGCAAAAAAGCGCGCTTCAAATGAAGACACGCTTTTCATTAAATGACTCGTTCACCATCGAAATAAACAACCGGATTTTTCACTACACAATCAATATGGACATCCGCTACATTTGCTCCGCCGAATGGTACATTGCTACCAAATGCGATATGGATTGTCCCATAGACCTTCTCATCTTCTAATACATTCCCACATAACATAGCACTTTTATTTGCTCCAATGCCAAACTCTGCGATGATCCGACCATTCTCTTCGCCAAGTAACTCCAGCAATCGAGGACCATCCGGACCAATGGCTTCTACTAATCGTCCATTAGAAATTTTCAATAATAAGGGTTCCTTTAAGACTCCAATATTAGCAATAGAACCATCCACTAAAATTTCACCATTTGCAGATGTCTCTATTGGCGCAATATAGGATTCACCGGAGGGAATATTACCGTGCTCACCTGCATGGCGAATAACGCCAGTCGAACGAATGCCTAAACGGTTTACTGCACTAAATGTTAGCTCATGACCATCCTTAACAATTCGAATTCCTGCCGCCTTATCGAGAAGCTGGACATATTTTTCTACCATTTCCTCAATCTCTTGCGCATCTGCATGAAGCGCACCTTGTTCAAGCATCTCCAACGTAATACCTGGCATAGTCGCTACACGACCACCTCTTTCACAGGCATTCTTACGGGCTGCTGTATGTGTCAAGGAATGAGAGGTCAAACAAAGTGAGACATCAGCATTTGCCATAAGCGATGAAACGGCATGAATAGGCTCCTGCCCTGATTTTTCCAATAAAGGCATAACCATAAGCATGGTATTAGCCGTTATTGTTAGCCCCGCCTCATAAAAGATTGTGGCTAAGTCTTGCTTTTGAACATCGGTCAAAATTAAAAGCGTTTCTGACGATTGAACATTTAAATGATCTTTTAATACCTTCAGTGCAATATCATGTAAATGCTGCATAGTAGCACTCCTTAATTAAAATTCAAATGATATCTACGAATGATTCCTTCTATTTCATTTCTAGCCTCTGTTAAAGGCCATAAAAATTCAGGTACCCGTTGTTCAGTAAATCGGTAGATAGGGCCAGAAACAGTGATAGAGGCTACAACCTTTTCATCACTATTAAATATAGGCATAGCGAGTGCCAATACATCGACGGAATATTCACTGTTACTGAGCGCATAACCACAGCTACGAATTTTTTCAAGCTCTAACCGTATGTCATTTGCATTCGTCATCGTATTGGTCGTATAAGCGGTTAACGGTTCATCAATAACTTTAGAAATTTGCTCATCACTTAGGAAAGCAAGCATAGAACGGTAGGAAGCACCTACATAAAGCGGAGATCTACTTCCTCTTGAAACAGTAAACTTCACCTTATTCACAGGCTCCGCTTTTAATAAAGTTAACGCTTCCAAGCCATTTAAAACTGTAAATATGGCGGTTTCACCAGTAACATCCTTTAACTTATCAAGAACAGGCATACATAGCTGATCTATGTTTAACGAATCATACATATTCATACCAATTTCCCATAATGCAATACCCAAGGAGTACTTTTTAGTGACAGGATCCTTTGTAATAAACCCATTATTCTCAAATGTTTCAAGAATGCGATATAGATTTGTATGATTCATGTTCATCGCCATCGCTAACTCTCGACCACCCCATATAGGCTTTTCTTTTGTAAACATCTTTAAAACCGCAATTGATAAATTTAACGTCTTTAGCATATCTCTCATCCTTTTGATCTATTTCTCTGTACAAACGGCTGCAAATCCCTCTCTTAAGGGGGATTAATTGAAAGATTTAACAGCCGTCAGCACCTGATATCACTTTATCAAAAGTAAGAGAGTAGCTAATCTCTTACTTTTGATAGAGGAAATCAATCGCAGCAGTAATATATACTTTTGCACAGCGTACGATATCTTCAACACGCACTTTTTCATTATACCCGTGAATGCTTGGTAAATAGGCTGGCCCGTATTGTAAAACCGGAATATCATACTGTCTGAAATGTCGAGCATCACTGCTTGCCCATTGCATAACACCATAAGCTTCTAATCCTGTTACAAATGAAATATTATCCACAATCGATTGGCAAACAGGATTTTCAGCTGGGGTATAATTGGCTACACTTTTGAAACCAAAACGTCTAATCGAATACTCGATGTCTAAGGCATCTAATTTATTCTTCAAGATTTCTGTTACTTCCTCTTGTGTAATACCGAATGGTAAGCGACAATCGACCTGTACCTTACAATAATCTGGGATAACATTGGACTTCGTACCTCCCTCAATTGTACCAATATTTACAGTAATTTTCTCTAGTACTTCCTGATATTTCAGGCGGTCTTTCTCCACTTCACGCATATATTTTTTCGATACTTCTATTAGTGGCTGTACTTCTTCAGGAATGACTATATTGATGTCCCATAATGTGCGAATTTCTTGAATAGCTCGGATTGCATCATTAATTGCATTACGACCCGCTAAAGGTGATAAGCTACCATGTCCAGGTTCCCCATGCACTTCTAATTCAAACCAGTAGGAGCCTTTTTGCCCAATTGTCGGATTTAATGGAGATGAAGGCTCGGCAATTAAACATCCATCCCCGTTAACTAAACCTCGCTCCAACAACCAAGGAACACCAAATTCCCCACCAGTTTCTTCATCAGGTACAATGGCTAATGTTAATTTCCCTGGCAATTCAATATTCAATTTCTTGAGTAGTTTTGTTGCAAAAATAATACCTGCTAAACCAGCTTTCATATCGCTTGCTCCACGCCCAAGCATCCAACCATCCTTCACTTCTCCAGAGAAAGGATCAAAATCCCATTTAGATAAGTCTCCAACAGGCACAACATCTGTATGTCCACAATAAACAAGTTCTTTGCCTTCAGCATTTCCAATAGAAGCTACTAAATTAAACATTTTATCCGCAGCCTCATATTTTTGGTAAGCAATGCCTACATCATTTAGATAGTGCTCGATAAAGGCTGTTATTTCAGTCGTATCTCCTGGAGGATTCACACTTGGAATTTGAATGAGTTTCGAACAAAAGTCAATTAACTCTTCTTGATGATTTTCCACTTCATCTACTAGTTGCATTTTTAGTGCTTGTAAGTCATTCATGTGCTGGTACCTCATTTCCTTTAGTTTGTAAATGCTTCATGCTACCGTATAAATTTTTCATATGTGTAAACTGCTTTTCATCAAAGAAAGAGCATTTATGAGCACCGTACGTTTTCGCCACTTCTAAGACAAATCGAACAACATTCTCTACGTCTGTCACATGTGTTGCACCTGTTGCACAGCCTGCCACGATAGATTCGGTTGTAATTGCTACCCCTACTACAGGACTTGATGTCGCCACAGCAGGCTGTAAAATACTATTGATATGGAATAAACCATTCCCATATGGGGTAATGTCTTGCATTGTTAGCGGCAGTACAACTGGTGCAATACCTGCTGATTGTGTGTAAATTTGCAGCAAATCATCACTAATTTTTAATATGTAACCTTCTTTAACTGTTGGTGTAATGGCAAATCCTTTATGGTTACATACTTGGTTACCTTTTGTTGTATCAATCGAAAGAATAGCATCCATTGTTTCTTCCACTTCATTCTCGTTCATGACGCTAATATCGACTGGAGAATTCATAAATGGCACTGGCTCATGTGGTAAAGTGGGTGCAGTTGGACAAATATGAGTGGAGAAAATTACATCTCCCTCTAACTGGTCACCTTTTAAAGCCATATCAATCGCTTTTGCTGCGCCGGCCATACAGGCTAGTGCTCCATCTCCATCCGATACAAAGCCCGTCATTTCAGGGCGTGCCCCGATACCGCCTAAGCGACCGATGATACCTAATGTAGGCGCATGGCCCCCTGAGGATTTACCATTTTTACCTTTCACTAGAACGCGGACAAAATCGGTTGAGCCATTTTCACCTTTAATTGTTTTAACTACTACATCTGCTGCTGGATTAATATTGTGTAAATACTCTTTCATCACCTCACCATTTACATACATACTATCCATTACCTCGTATAACTCCATAACATGCTTCAATGACATAATTAGTCCGCTCCTTTTTCTATCAAAAATTCTTATTCATGAAGATTTATAAGATTTTCATCTATATTGTAGATACTTCTTGCTGAATAGCTTTCCATAAATGACATGATACTTGATGGGTTGCTGTCACCGTATCGAGTGTTGGTTGCTCTTCTGCACATTTGTCTGTGGCAAAACGACAACGTTTATGGAAAGCACAGCCACTCGGAGGATTCACGGGACTTGGAACATCCCCTGTTAAAATAATTCGTTCCTTTGTATCAAAAGGATTTTCCTTAGGAATAGCTGATAACAAAGCCTGTGTATAGGGGTGTTGAGGGTGATCATAAATTTCTTTATATGAGCCCATTTCAACAATTTTGCCTAAATACATCACTGCAATGCGATCACACATATAATTCACAACATTGAGATCATGTGAAATAAAAATATAGGTTAAACCAAAATCTCTCTGTAAATCTTTTAATAGATTGATGACTTGTGCCTGTACAGATACATCTAAGGCGGATACAGGTTCATCACAAACAACTATATCCGGTTGAAGTGCAAGTGCCCGTGCAATATTAATGCGCTGCCTTTGTCCTCCAGAAAACTCATGGGGATAGCGCTTTGCATGATAAGCACTCAACCCTACTGTTTCAAGTAGCTCCATGACACGCTTTTTACGTGATGATTCATCACCTATCCCATGTATTACTAATGGTTCAGCAATTAAATATTCAATAGTTTTACGAGGATCTAATGATGCATAGGGATTTTGGAAAACCATTTGTATCGATTTTCGAGCAGAACGAATATCCTTCGTATTTAAGCTTGCTAAATCGGTACCCTTAAACTCAACGATACCCTCGGTTGGTGCTATTAACTGGTTGATTAAACGTGCAACCGTCGATTTCCCGCAGCCCGATTCACCCACAATCCCAAGTGTTTCTCCTTTAAATAATTCAAAGCTTACTCCATCTACCGCTTTCACAAATTGCGTGGACTTTTTAAAAGGAATTGAGCTCTTAATAGGAAAATGCTTTTTTAAATTATTTACCTTTAACATCAATTCATTGGGCTGTTGCATGAAAAACCCCCACCTTTCTAGCGACAATTTGATCTTTTGATTGCAAATGGCAGGCTACAAAATGATTGTCCTGGACTTCCACTAAATCGGGTATTGTACTATGGCATAGATCCGTTGCTAACGGGCAGCGAGCTGCAAAATGACAACCACTTTGTGGCATGGTTAGATCGGGTGGACTTCCTGGGATGGCTGGCAACCTTTGCTGTCCTTGTGTCCCCATCGTAATCTGCGACTCTAATAATCCCCAAGTATAGGGGTGTAATGGTTTTTCATAGAGCTGCCTTGTTGTAGTCGACTCCACTGTACGACCTGCATACATGACATTCACTTTGTCGCAAAGCTCCCAAACTACACCTAAATCATGCGTAATCATAATAATGGCCGTATCATGTTCTTGCTGTAATTTTTTCATCAAATCAAGAATTTGAGCCTGTACAGTTACATCCAATGCTGTAGTGGGCTCATCAGCAATAAGTAGCTTTGGATTACAAGCAAGCGCGATAGCAATCATGACACGTTGACGCATCCCACCTGAAAATTCATGTGGATACATTTTCAAACGCTTTTCTGGCTCCGGAATCCCTACCATTTTGAGCATATCCACAGCTTTTTTTGACGCATCCTTCTTGGATATATGCTCATGTGCTTGGATCACTTCTAAAATTTGATTGCCCACTGTTAAAACGGGATTTAGACTCGTAATAGGGTCTTGAAAAATCATCGACATTTCATTACCTCTGACATTCCGCATTTCCTTTTCTGAAATCCCTATTAAATCACGCCCATTAAAACGAATTACTCCGTTCGTTATTTTTCCTGGCGGAGATGGAATTAAACGCATGAGAGCAGTGGCAGTAACACTTTTTCCCGACCCAGACTCGCCAACAATCCCTAGTGTTTCCTTCTTATTTAATTGTAAATTAACTCCATTAACAGCTTTCATTGTAGAGCCACCACTCTTAAATTCTACTGTCAAGTTTTCTACATCTAGTAAACGTTCAGTCATGACGCCATCCCCTTTCATTAAACTTTCATTTTCGGATCTAATGCATCACGTAATCCATCTCCTAACAGGTTTATGCCAAGGACTGTTAATAAAATACAGATACCTGAAAATGTCGCCATTTGAGGATTTAATACTAAAAAGTCTTTACCATCCTTTAAAATGCTACCCCATGAGGCTGTTGGAGGCTGTACCCCTAACCCTAAAAAGCTAAGTGCAGCCTCGGAAATAATAGCGCCTGCCGTACTCATCGTTCCATAGACAATTAATGGAGCTAAACAATTGGGTAGTATATGACTAAAAATGATACGTGAATGTGTAGCCCCTAAAGAATGCGTCACCTCAATAAACTCTTCTTCTTTAACACTTAAAACCTGACCACGAACAAGCCTAGCAAACCCTGGAATATTGGCTATACCAATAGCGACTATAACGTTTACAAGTCCTTGTCCTAATACTGTCATTAGCGTAATAGCTAATAAAATGAATGGAAAGGCGAAAAGGCCATCCATCGTGCGCATGATAATGGAATCACTACGCCCCCCAAAATATCCCGCAACAAGACCGAGTAATGTCCCAAACACAGCACCAAATAACACTGCTGCAATTCCGACAATCATAGATATTCGGGTTCCATAAACTAAACGACTAAACAAATCTCGACCATAGTTATCCGTTCCAAGCAAATGTCCATCGGTATTCATGGGTAAAAATGATTTACCAACAGTCATTTCATTTGGTGGGTGGGTTGCAATTAATGGAGCGAAGATAGCAACAATGGCCATCAAGGATACAATTACTAACCCAATTGTTGCTAATTTATTTTTAAGCAACTTACGTAACAATGTATTTCTTTTTCTAGTTTCATTGACAACTGCTTGAGTCATTGTTATTTCTTCCCTCCATTCGATTCAAGATTGACCTTTGGATTCACAACCTTATACAACACATCAACGATTAAGTTAATAAGGACAAAGATAAAGGCAATGAAAATAACTGTACCTTGTACAACGACAAAGTCACGTTTATCTATCGCATCTACAATTAATCGACCCATCCCAGGCCAGCTAAAAATCGTTTCTGTTAAAACGGCACCACCTAGTAAATTAGAAATTTGCATACCTAGTACCGTTAAGATTGGCGTTAAAGCATTTTTAAACGCATGCTTCCCAATAACCAAATATTCTTTTATGCCCTTAGAGCGTGCTGTTTTAATATAATCTTGTGAAATGACCTCTAACATACTCGAACGTGTAATACGTGCGAATGTCGCCATTGGAATTGTTGCTAAAGCAAAGGCTGGTAAAATTAAATGCTTTAAATATGGCCAAAAACCTTCACTCATATTCCCCATTCCAGTCGCAGGGAACCAGCCAAGATTGACACTAAAGAATAAAACAAGCATGATTCCCAACCAAAAAATCGGCATGGATACTCCTACTAGTGACACAAGCATGACCACATAATCAATGATCGTATTTTGTTTTCTAGCTGCCAATATACCTGCTGGGATTCCAATTACGACAGCTATTAATAAGGCTGCTAGTGCAAGTACAACTGTATTTGGGAATCTTTCGATAATAAGCCCCAAAACAGACTCACTATAAGAATAGGAATAACCCAAATTTAACTGCGCTAAGTCACCTACATATGAAATAAATTGTGAAGGCATTGACTTATTTAATCCCAGTTCTTCTCTTAAATTCTCTACATCTTCCACACTAGCCTGGGGACCAAGCATGACAGAAGCCGGATCACCGGGAATCATTCGCGTAATAATAAATACGATGATACCCACTACTAACAGTGTTGGAATAAGGTTTACTAACCTTCTTAAAATAAATGAGCCCATCTTATTAAGACCTCCTTTTCATTATTAGAATCAGTGGTTCATATTGTGAATAACTAAATACTACACCTAGCGATAATTATTTGTAAATATATTTTTTCTGAATTTTTTTAATTTTATATTTACTTCCTGTTTACAAATGTGCTACTTTTATTTCGAACCTACCATTTTTGAATCAACGGTTCATATTGTGAAACAAAATAAAGGAGGCTAGCACGGATGAAGAAAATAAACGTAAAAAAATCTTTCCTACTTTTCTTTTTAACTTTAATGATTGCTGTTTTAGCTGCTTGTGGTGGGAATACAGAAAAAAATAACTCATCAGATGTAAAAGATGGAGAAGTGACTTCTGGAGGCTCATTAAATGTTGGTCTTTCAGCGAATGCCAAAACGTTTGACCCGATCAAATATACGGGGGTTTATGAATCACAGGTAATGCGTCAAATGGGTGATACTTTAGTTGTGTATAACAAAGATCTGTCGGATATTATCCCCTCTTTAGCAACAGAATGGAAAGTATCGGATGATATGTTAGTGTATACGTTCCAATTACGTGATGGTGTAAAATTCCAAAAGGGACAATACCAAGATGGTCGTGAGATGACAGCTGAAGATGTGAAATATTCATTAGAACGTTCTGCTAAGGAATCGGCTATGAATCGGCTTAGTGGCGTGACAGAGGTTAAGGTACTATCTGATTATGAAGTAGAGATTCACTTAGCTACTCCTAATGCTGCCCTACTTGCTATGCTAACTGATGCTGGAAATATTATTATTCCAAAAGAAGAGATAGAAGGATGGGGCGATAAATTTTCTGAGCATTTCGTTGGTACCGGTCCATTCCAGTTAACTGAATGGAAAAAAGACCAGGAAGTAAAACTGGCACGCCATGAAAATTATTGGGGAGACAAGCCAAATCTCGACCATTTAACCATGAAATTTATATCCGACCAGAATATGATGACCAATGCATTACGTTCAGGTGATATTGATATCGCCATGGACGTAAAAGGCCAAAATCGAGAAATTATCAATCAAGATAGTAATCTTGAGCTGTTAACAAATCCGGGCTTATCCATTGTTTACCTGGATCTCAACAATAAAGTAGGTCCAACTGCTGATAAGCGTGTACGTGAAGCCATTTATATGGCAACAAATGTTGAGGAAATCATTTCAGGTGTTAATCAATGGGGTGGTGGTGATGTTTCCTATTTACCATTACCTCCAGGTTCTTGGGGCTATGATAAATCCTTAGTCGATATGGTACCGAAATATAATCCTGAAGAAGCTAAAAAATTATTAGCGGATGCCGGCTATGCTGACGGCTTCAAAACAGAAATTTACGTATCCGAGGCACGTGTTCCCTACGCAACGATTTTCCAAAGTCAATTGAAGAAAAATTTAAATATAGATGTTGAAATTAAAGTCCTTGAATGGGGTACTTACAGTGATACAGTAGCAAAGGGCAATGCTCCAATGAATATTGGTGGTTGGACATGGTATCCAGATCCATATTTCTTCCTCTATCAATTATTCCACACAAATCAAATCGGAGCGTTAGGTAATGGTAAAGGCTACAGCAATCCAGAGGTTGATAAATTATTGGAGCGTGCTGTATCTGAAACAGTCGTACAAGAAGAACGAGCAAAATTATACCAAGAGGCATTAAAATTGATACTAGCGGATGTTCCTCGTATCGAATTAGAAGCAACGCAAACTGTTGCAGGCGTAAATAAACATGTACAGGGCTTTGAAGTTTCAGCTGATAACTCTGTTCAAATTGTTCATCCAAATGGTACGAACGTATCCATTTCAAAATAACTCAACTAGAAAAGTGGAGATTCTTGTCTCCGCTTTTCTTCATAAGGAGAGATCTAATCCGATGACTCGATATATAAATGGGCTTGTCTTTAACTCTGACACTCGTAGCTTTGATAAACAGTCATTCCAAGTGCAAGGAGAATATTTCAAACAAGCTACACATACTGCCGAGAATGAAATAAATTTAGATGGCTATTATATTACCCCTGGCCTTATCGATAGTTGTTCACAAATTGGTTTAGCTGAAATTGGCATTCGTTGGGAAGGTGATGATAGCTATGAATTTGATTCGCACTTACAATATTCAGTTATTGATGGCATTTACCCCTTTGATGTAGCCTTTCAAAAGTCTGTCTCACATGGGGTTACAGCATCGCATATTGTTCCTTCTCCCAAAAGCTTAATTGGTGCCAAAACGGCTATCATTCATCATACACATACAACGGTAGATGAAATGATGATTGCCAAAGATGTTGCATATTCCTTTTCTATTGGGCACCAAGCAAAAAGTACATTTTTTGCTGAAAAGAAAAAGCCATTGACTCGTATGGGCATTGCTAAAATCTTAAGGGACACACTCCAACAAATTCAACAACAGGAACCTTTCATCCATAAAATTGTTGTACGGGCCCATAAAGCTGTCGATATTGAATTAATTCATCGACTACAACAAGAATTTAACAATGCTTTTGACTTTCATATTATTCATGGCACGGAAATTCCTCTTGTTGAAGAGACAGCTTTCCATACGGTTATTGCCGGGCCGACATTCCGTTATATTGAGCATAATGAGATGATGGAGCTGTCACCAAAGCTATATCGTCAGCTATTCACTCAAACAATTCCATTTGTTTTTTGTACAGATCACCCAGTTAGTAGCACATCCCATCTAACATTAGAAGGTTGTTTAGCTGTCAGAGAAGGTATGTCACGCTCCGATGTTCTCTATACATTGACAACGGGCGCTGCTAATTTCCTTGGCATTGCCCATAAAACTGGTGCTATTCGTGATGGCCTTTATGCTGACTTTGTAATCTGGGATAAACATCCATTAAATTTAGATGCACAGGTTATCGCTACTTTTATTAAAGGGGAAAAAGTTTATGCAACGGAAGAAGGTATGTCAAAATGAACATTTATCATCATGCAACGTTTCTCACAGTTAATGAACAAAATGATATTTTTGAGCAGCTATGGGTTGAAGATGGACGCATTGTTTATGTAGGGCCTGCCAAAGAAATTCCTCCTCATGCGCACTTAATCGATCTACAGGGAGCATATGTCACACCTGGATTAATTGATATCCATGCACATGTAGGGACATGGGCAGAAGTAACTGAAGATATTAATGATGCTAATGAATATAGCGAACCATTTACGCCGCTTATGCATGCTTTAGACAGTGTTGATATTCGCCATTTCTCCTTTCAGCATGCCCTTGAAGGGGGCGTGACAACTGTACAAACTGGTCCTGGTAGTGCCAATGTTATTGGTGGTATTTGGAGTATCCTGAAAACAGCAGGTCCCACTCTCGCTTCTCGCGTCCTAGTAGAACGAAGTGGATTAAAAGGAGCATTGGGGGAAAATCCAAAGAACGTCTTTGGTAATCAATATAAACGAAAGCCAATGACCCGTATGGCGATTGCTCAGCTGCTACGGGATGGCTTCCAACGGGCTAGCCTGCTGAATGAACCGGAGCAAGCTGAAGAGGTATTCCAAAATTCCGAATTACGACCATTTATTGAGGTACTCCGTGGAGAAATGCCCCTTCGTCTTCATTGCCATAGAGCAGATGATATTATGACCGCTATACGAATTGCCAAAGAATTTAATGTGAAGCTCCATTTAGAGCATTGTACAGAAGGCTATCTTATTGTTGATGCAGTAAAAAATAGTGGATTCCATGCAACGCTTGGTCCCTATATGTTAACACCATCTAAATATGAAACCCGGCATTCTACACCAGCCATTGCTGCGATATTTAAGGAGCATAATATTCCTTTTGCTATCATGACAGATCATCCCTTTGTACCCATTCAGTACTTAAAATATTGCGCCTCTGAAGCAATTCGTTATGGGCTAGATGAACAAACAGCTTTAAAAAGCATTACGTTACATGCCGCTAAGCTTGTACAGCTTGATCATCGAATTGGTAGTCTTGAGGAAGGGAAAGATGCTGATTTTGTTGTGTGGTCTCACCCTATTTTTGAAACCGAAGCGAAAGTACTACAAACCTATGTAAACGGAGAAAAATATTTTGAAGCGGAGGAAGCACAATGGAACACTCAAAAATTGCCATTGTAACTATTGGTCAAGCTCCTCGTAAAGATATGGCGGAGGATATTCAGCATTTAAGACAAGATGGCCTCCATGTTCATGAATTTGGTGTCCTTGATTCCCTATCATCATCTGAAATTGCGGCGCTATCTCCCTCACAGGAAGACACGGATGTTTTAGTGACTCTCCTGACAAATGGTCAGCAGGTAAGGCTAAGTAAAGCAAAGCTTATGCCTTATATTCAGCAATGCCTTCATGATCTCCATGGCTTTACTTGGATTTTACTAATGTGTACAGGCGATTTTGCCAATAAACTATCCTTTAAAAATCTTTTACTCCCGGATCGTATGATGACTAATTTAGTGAAAGGCCTTCATACGGAATTAGCCATTGGTTTAATAGGCCCTGAGCCTGATCAACAAATAACGGTTGCAGAAAAATGGCAAAAAGCGCATTTTGACGTGAACTTCTCAGCAAGTTCACCTTATCACTTTAATGCACACGATTTATTAGCAAAGGCACAGCAATTAGAATATGAGGGTGCTGATTTGCTCATTCTTGATTGTATGGGCTATTCCACATCGATGAAAAATATGATTAAACATCAACTGAATATACCTGTCATCGTCCCACGTGAAGCTGTTTTTACTATATTAAAGGCAATATATTAATATCCTCTACTGAGGTGATTGATTTTCACTGAGAGTGGCGACACTCAAAGTGAAAATCAGACCCCATTAGACTCTCTTATTAAAATAAGGTAGCTGCTCCACAAATGACTTCGTTTCCTCATCTCCATACTCATGAACTAATGCATAAATTTTCATCAATCTTAAATCAATTTCATCATTTTCTCTATCTAAGTGATATTGGATATACGGTAACTGTGCACGCCATGCATTGGAAATTTCTAATAACTGCATTTGCTGAAAAATTTTCTCAAAAACATCTAATGCTTGTCGATCCACATTCAGCTCAAAATTCCAAGGCCCTGCATATGGATTCGTATAATAGGTTCTATTGGCAAGTGAAAAATATACACGCTGACGATTCATCATTACGATTCACTCCTTTTCCCATAGTATGGAGAGAATGATGTTGTTTTATTCTTTGGAATGTCAAACTTCCTTCACAATTAAAATGTCCATATCACTTATAATAAGTATGATGAACAAAGAACGGAGTGAGTATGATGAGTTTAACTACGCTCTTAATCGTCGCAATCATCATCGTTATTATTATCACTATTGCGACAGTTATCAGTGTCAACCGTGCCTATGCTTTTAAACATACCGTTGATGAAAAACCTAAACAAAGCTATCATCAAGAGGAGAACTAGCAAGTCATTCATTATTGATAAATTTTACTAATTGAATTTGGAGTGAAAGCAATGGGTGTACCATTACCAATTATTATTATGATTGCTATGATGATGTTAATGTTCGGTCTTTCTGTCATTTTCATTATCAAGAAAAAAAATAATATCTTTACGCAAACAATTGACGCAAAGCCAGAACAATTTACATCGCAACAAGAGGAAGAACAACGATGAAATATCCCTTTATTTGGCTCATTAAGTTTTACAGAAAATATATCTCACCTATGACGCCACCTACTTGTCGTTTCCATCCCACATGTTCTTCTTATGGCCTCGAAGCTTTTCAAAAGCATGGGGCGCTAAAAGGTTTTATTCTAACTATTACACGTATATCCAAATGTCATCCTTTTCATCCTGGTGGCTTTGATCCAGTGCCAGAAAAATGGCCTTCGAAAAAGAATTAATTTTCGGAGGTCATTTTTTCTTGTACTTTTTGAAATTGTGCGTTATTATAATAACTGTTCTAAAAAATAAATCGTAATGGTTACTATTTAAAGAAGGGATTATATTATATGAAAAAAGTTTATGTATTATTGCTAGTCACAGTTCTTGCCCTGTTTACCGCTGCTTGCGGAGATCAATCATCTACTTCCCCAAAATCTTCGAATGAGACGGATAAATTAACAATTTATACTACTGTTTATCCTTTAAGCTATTTTGCACAGCGTATTGGCGGTGACTTTGTGGATGTTTCTTCTATTTATCCTGCAGGTGCTAATGAACATACATTTGAACCAACACAAAAGGATATGATGAAATTAGCAGATGCTACTATCTTTTTCTATATTGGCTTAGGACTTGAGGGCTTCGTTGAAAATGCTAAAAAGACTTTAGCCAATGAAGATGTCACAATGGTGGCAACTGCTGATGAGGTGTCTGATGAAAAATTAGCTATCAGCACAGGTCATGTGCATGCTGAAGATGAACACCATGATCATGAGCATGCAACAACAGAAGAAGAACACGATCATGCAGAAGAAGGTCACGGACATGACGACCATGAGCATGGAGATATCGACCCTCATGTTTGGCTGTCTCCAACAATTAGTCAGGATTTAGCACTTGCTATTAAAAACACGTTAGTGGAAAAAATGCCTGCACAAGAATCTACTTTTAATCAAAATTACGAGGCATTGGTAAAAGAATTACAAGATTTAGATGGTGAATTTAAAGCAATGGCTGATCAAGCACAAAATAAAACATTTTTTGTATCTCATGCAGCATTCGGCTATATTGCAGGTCAATACGGTCTAACACAAGTACCTATTGCTGGCTTAAATTCTCAAAATGAACCTTCACAAAAAGAACTAACATCGATTGTTGATAAAGCGAATGAATTGCATATTCACTATATTTTATTTGAACAAAATGTCTCTTCAAAATTAGCAGAGGTCATTCAAAAAGAAGTTGGTGCAGAATCACTTGTATTGCATAATTTAAGTGTATTAACGGCCGACGATGAAAAAAATAAAGAAACTTACTTCACATTGATGAAGAAAAACATTCAAACATTAGATAAAGCTTTAAGCAGTCAATAATTGATTGAAAGAAGGAGGTGCCCCGAAACTGGATGGGACACCTCCTTTATTATGACGTATTTTTCTTGCGGCATTTGTTTTTCTGTTCGCTCAATCGATAGGAACCGCTTCGTTGTTTGGAACACTTGAATTTCTTGTGAATAAGGCACTAGGAAAGCCACCATACTTTCTACTAAAATCGTTGCCCATTCATTAACGTCAAAAGAATCTATAGTGTTTGAATCGTTCTGGTTTTGTGAAACAAGTTTTGTAGGCTTTTCTATGAATGGTTTGTTAGCTAGCCTATTTTCGTCCATTATAGATATACCCTTATTTGGATTAAAACCTTCCTGCAAAGGCGTTGTTACACTTTGTCTTTTTGTTACTTCCTGCATTTCAGAATATTTCTCACTTGTTGCAGCAGGGAAGCTTGCATAGTCCCATGTATGATCCTGCGATAATTGGCGATCCGACACTAGGAAGTATTGATAACGTACTTCCCCCTTCCGGTCAGGTAATGGATCATCCCACGTCACATCGATATGATACCAATTATGATCAAGTTTCACTAATACCCAGGCATGGAGCTGCTCGCCCACTTTTCCAGGTACATATTGCACCTCAAAGCCCAGCATTTCTAGCATTCGATAAAGCACTAATGCATATGCCTGACAGACTCCCTTATTTTCTGTCAGCAGCGTATAAGGGGAATACTGACTTCCTTCTGTTTCTTTTGAATATTCCGCAGTTAGAACAATAAAATCATGTGCAGCCTGTAATTTTTGTATGTCGCTTAATCCTTGCATAGGTGCAATAATATCCGTCAATGTTTGCTCGACCATTGCTTCCTCTGTTTGTGAAAGATGATAGGTAAATGTAAAAGCAATAGCTATATTTTTGTTATAACCATCATACTTCCATTTAAAGCTAGAAATATTAGTATAAATATAAGAGTTTTGAATCGCACCTTTCGTAATGTCTGTTAGTTCATCTTTAATATCAGATATGTCACCAGTATAGTAAATAGAGAATTCCGTTGATAGCTGCATAACTTCTTTATTAATGAGAGATTGTAGTGTTTTAATTGAATCAGCAGTTGCTACATCATCTTTTTCATAGTTTGCAAAAACTTGCACATGACTCATTTGTAGAACAAATAATATAATGACAACATTATATATATATTTCCTCATATGAGTCATTCTCCTTTACTAAATAGTTTATGCCTCTCCTTTTTTATTATGTTAATGAATGATTAATTTCATGCTAAAAGTTCAAATATTTACAAAATAAAAAGAAGCCTAGCGTACAAAAGGCTTCTTTTTTTACGTGTATTTTATTGTAGTAATTTTCGTCTAAGCAGCTTATCTGCTCCGTTTCGTGGGAGACTGTTTGTGATAATAATTTCCTTTGGCAACTTATATTTAGCCAGCTTCTGTTGACAGAAGGCTTGTAATTGTTCGACTGATATTTGTTCATTCAACACAATAAAAGCAACCGGTACTTGTCCCCATTGCTTATCATCGGCACCACATACACCCGCCTCCTTAACAGCTGGATGCATAAGCAGTACATTCTCTATTTCTGCGGGATATATATTTTCTCCACCAGAAATTATCAAATCTGCTCTGCGATCTATGACAAATAGATAACCATCTTCATCTAGATAGCCAATATCTCCCGTATACAACCAGCCATCTCGCGTGGCGCTTTTTTGTGCAAAACGGCCGATATAGCCAGGTGTAACATGGGGTCCTCTAATGCAAATTTCTCCTTCACCTTGCACGTTGGGTTCTACAATTTTGATTTGATTAAAAAATAAAGGCTTTCCGGCAGAGCCAATTTTCCGAATCGCATCCTCACTTGCTAATGTAGCTGTTTGTGAGGAGGTTTCCGTCATACCATATGTTTGAGCTACAGCTAAGTTTAACGAGTGTGCTCGCGCTAGGTAATCAGCTGGCACTGGTCCTCCACCAGCAAGCATTAATTTAAAACGGGAGGAAGCCTTAGCTTTAAGTTGCTCCAACGTATGTAAAATTCTTTCCAACGTCACAGCTACAACTGACATATGCGTTACTTCACCATTCATAATATGATGCGTAATAGCTTCTACATCAAAATGATCATATAAATAGACTTGATTGCCATATAACAGTGAACGCACTAATATCGAAAATCCACTAATATGGAATAATGGAACAGCACATAGCCAAACATCATCAGCCTGTAGGCCAATATTTAAAACCGAGGCCGTTGCACTAGCCTGATGGTTACCTACCGTTTGACGGACCCCCTTAGGAAAGCCTGTTGTCCCAGAGGTATACATAATCGTTGTTGTTTGATCCAAAGGCCATTCCTTTCCGATATCGAATGCTCCTTCTTCCCCCTCTTCAATCGTTGAAAATAAATAATGAGCCGTATTTGCAGGCAACTTATTTACATCTTCATCCGCAATTAATACGGCAACTGCCTCAGAATCCGCCAACTGGTAGCCAAGTTCATCCTGTGACAACCTACGATTTAGCATAACCATCTCACATTGTAAATGCATGCAAGCATACATGGTAATGACAAGCTCTGGTTTACTTGGCCCCATGATGGCAATCCGATCACCCCGCTTTATACCCAGTCCCACCAATTGGCGAGCACGCTTACTAGATAAATCATTCAACTCTAAAAAAGTCCAACTTTGTTCTTTATAAGTTAATGCCTTACGTAACGGTGTTAAATAGGCACGCTGTATAATCCAATTCGGATACATATTTGTCACTCCAATCACCCTACATCTTAACGCTTTACCCTAGCGCTTGTCTATTCGTGATGCATTTGCTTTTAAAACGCTGTAGTTTTGTTTTATCCGTCACTTTTGTGTTTTTATCCGTCACTTTAATTGTTTTATCCGTCACTTTCCTTGCTCTATCCGTCACTTTAATTGTTCTATCCGTCACTTTAATTGTTTTATCCGTCACTTTCCTTGCTCTATCCGTCACTTTCCTTGCTCTATCCGTCACTTTCTGCTCTATCCGTCACTTTTTCGTTTTTATCCGTCACTTTCCTTGTTTTATCCGTCACTTTGCTTCTACATACTCCCAATTTCCCAGGCATACAAAAAAGCTCGTATCTCTAATAGATACGAGCTTTACAAGCACCCTAGCTAATAAATCAAGGGAATCTTGGGAATTGGCCAAAGTCTGGTTGACGTTTTTCTTTGAAAGCGTCGCGACCTTCTTTTGCTTCATCTGTTGTGTAGTAAAGAAGTGTAGCGTCACCAGCCATTTGTTGAAGACCTGCTAAGCCGTCTGTATCTGCATTCATCGCTGCTTTTAAGAAGCGCAATGCAGTTGGCGACATTTGTAGCATTTCTTCACACCATTGAACAGTTTCATCTTCTAATTGGTCATAAGGAACCACTGTATTAACTAAGCCCATATCAAGCGCTTGTTGTGCATCGTATTGACGGCAAAGGTACCAAATTTCACGAGCCTTTTTATGTCCAATAATACGAGCAAGATAGCCTGAGCCGTAACCAGCATCAAATGACCCTACTTTTGGACCTGTTTGTCCAAAGCGAGCGTTGTCAGCAGCAATTGTTAAATCACAAACAACATGTAATACGTGTCCTCCACCAATTGCATAGCCTGCAACCATTGCCACTACAGGTTTTGGAATTACACGGATTAAACGTTGTAAATCAAGAACGTTTAGACGTGGGATTTCATCGTCTCCTACGTAGCCACCATGACCACGAACTTTTTGATCTCCGCCTGAGCAGAAGGCATGTTCACCTTCACCTGTTAAAATAATTACACCGATATTTTTATCATCGCGTGCACGTGAAAATGCATCAATCATTTCCATAACCGTTTTTGGGCGGAATGCATTACGCACTTCTGGACGATTAATCGTAATTTTTGCGATTCCGTTATAGAACTCATACTTAATATCTTCATAAGTATGTAATGAAGTCCATTGACGTGTCATTGAATTGCCTCCTATATTCTAAATTCGTCTCGTTATTATCGAGGCGCTAACGTAACAAGTATAATATTACGTTATATACTCCTCTACTATTGTAGCAAACTCAGCGGGATTTTCCACATGAATTGCATGTCCAGCATCAATTACTGTCATATGCCTAACAGTTTTTAATAGCGCTTTCATTTCTAGTGCAATTTTACAAAATTTCTCATCTAATGAACCCGTAATCAGTAGCACAGGTATTTCTAGTTGGTCCAAGAGGTGCCAATTCGAAGGCTGGGTTCCTGTTCCAACCCCTCTTAAGCTACCAGCCAATCCTTCTTCCCTCTGTGAAAGTCTTTCTGCACGAATAGCCTTTCGCACAGTGTCAGGAAGATGACGATGTGATGCAAAAAGCGGTATATTCTCCCATGCATTCACAAAGGAGACTAACCCATTAGTGATGATTTTTTGTGCTAAAATGTCATCTCTCTCACTACGTTCACGTCTTTCCTCCACTGTTCGTAAACCGGGAGATGCACTTTCTAAAATAAGCTTTTGAACCCGATCAGGAAACGCAATGGCATAAGATAATGCAATTCTGCCTCCCATTGAATAGCCCAATAATGTAAACTTCTCCATATGGAGCTGACAAAACAATTCCTCTAAGTCCTGTAATTGTTCCTCCATGGAAAAACGCTTAATTTGCTCTGGAGTAGCTGTTTGCCCATGCCCAATTAAATCAATCGCAATAACACGGACATCCGGCAGAGCTTGTGCCAGATTGCACCAGGTAGCCGTGCTTCCCGTAAATCCATGTAAAGCAACTAATGTATGGCTACCGTTTTCATTCCATATGTCCACATGGGTTTTAAGTCCTCGGATTAATAAGCTCGTCATGCTTTAAACTCCGCATTAATACGATTCCATAACGCTCGATGAGACTGAACGTTCTCTGCTCTATCTGTAAATATTTCAATTAAGCGTAAAGGCTGTTTTTTGTCTGATGAAAACCTCTCTGATAATTCAGAGATAGCATCTACTCGAATATAATCCATATTATACATATGGGCAATATCATGGAATTCAAGTGCTGTTGGTGTGCCAAAAAGATCCTCGTAATGGGCTTCTACTGTTGATTGAGGTAAATATGAAAAAATACCTCCACCATCATTATTCATCACAATAATGGTTAAGTTACATTCTTGGTATCTAGAAGCAATCAGCCCATTCACATCATGTAGAAAGGCTAAATCACCAATCAATAAATAGGTTTCTCGGTCATTTCCTTCACTAAAGCCCAATGCTGTAGATACTACTCCATCAATCCCATTTGTCCCACGATTCGCAAAGAAACGTATATCCTTCGGTGTTGCTAATAAGAACGTATCAATATCACGCACTGGCATACTACTGCTAACGAATATATCGCTACCATCAGGAATCATTTTCAGTAAACGACTGACCATCGCACCTTCATCTTTTTCTATCTCTGAATACTGTTCAATATAAGTAGCAGCCAACTGATTGGCTTTTTGCCATTCGGCTAAGTATGCTTCCTCAAATGCCGTGTTAGTAATGGCTAATTGTGTTAACCATTGATCGATATTGGCATGAATAAAATGTGTAGATACGCCAGTAGCATCTCTAAACATAGGATCTTCATCAATAATGACATAAGCATTTGGCTCTGTTTTTGTAATAAATTGCATGATAAATTTAGAAACAGGCTGTGCCCCTATACGTAAAACTGTATCCGGCTGAACAAGTGCCTTAAAATCCTCACTCTTCATAATGGCATCGTAGGTTGTCACAAGATACGGTAAGCAATCCTCTGGTACAGCTGCACGCATATTTGACAAGCTTTCTACTAGGACTGGCCATTTCAACTGACGTACAAATTCCCAGACAAACGCTAGGTCCGTGCCAAGTGCTAATTCTCCAACAATAATAAAGCCTCTCTTAGTCGACGTTAATATAGCGGAAAGTTCCTGCATAGCAGCGCTTGTTGGGATTAATTGTCCCATGCTGCTATGTTTAAATGTCATGGTTGGCAATTCATCCTGTAAATCAATTAATAAAGGCTCTCGGAAAGGAACATTTATATGCACTGGTCCAAAAGGCGCACTGGTAGCAATTGCTACTGCTCGGGCAATATGACGTTCAATAAAAGGCAATGTAGGAGCAGCACCATCTGCTAATGGAAAATCTACACTCCATTTCACATGTGAACCATATAAATGAGGCTGATTAATTGCCTGCGGTGCACCTACCTCTCGTAGTTCATGTGGTCGATCAGCTGTGATGACAATCAGCGGCACACGAGCATAGCTTGCCTCAACAATTGCAGGAAAGTAGTTTGCTGCTGCTGTACCGGATGTACATAAGAGAACAACAGGCTTAGCAGTAGCTTTCGCAAGCCCTAAAGCAAAGAAAGCAGCTGAGCGCTCATCTACTTGACGATACATTTTTATTTGTTTTGTAGAAGCGACCGCGTAGGCAAGAGGTGTTGAACGTGAGCCTGGACTAACGACAACAGTTTCTACCCCAGCTTGTACGAACGACGCGACCATTTTATAAACATAATCTGTTAAAATTTTTCGTTCACTCATGTAATTGTCCTCCTAGCGCACGAAGCATTGGACGGAATTTTACTAATGTTTCATCATATTCAGATTGTGGTTCTGAATCTGCTACAATACCGCCACCGGCATATAAATAAGCCTTATCATGAAGCAATGCCGCTGACCGTATCGCGACTGCAAATTCTCCATTTCCCTCTGCATCTAACCAGCCAATTGGTGCAGCATACAAGCCTCGATTCATCGGTTCATACTTACGAATAGCTGCCAAAGCCTCCATACGTGGTACGCCTCCTAATGCTGGAGTAGGATGTAAAGTTTTTGTGAGCTGTAATATCGTAGCATCCTTATTGAGCTGACCTTCGACAGGTGTATATAAATGTTGAATATCTCTTATTTTTAATAGACGTGGACTTTCAGGAAGGGTGATATCCACACAATTTTTACGGAATGTGTCAGCAATCATATCGACAACATATTGGTGTTCCCCTCCGTTTTTTGGATCCTGTAACAAGCTTTGTCCATAAGCCTCGTCTTCTTCTGCTGTTTTTCCTCGCTTAATTGAACCAGCAACACATGAAGAAAATGCCCGACCATCCTCCACTTTTACAAGGCGCTCAGGTGATGCTCCGAAGAACAATAGATTTTCATGCTCTAAGCCGAATAAATAACTTTCTGGTTGTTCATGGATAATGTGCGACAGCACTTGTGGAGCAGTTATTTGCTCTTTAAATTGCAGTGCAAGTGATCGTGCAATAACAACCTTATCCGCTTTCTTTTGCTTAATTAAAGCTGTCACTTGGTCAATAGAAGCTAAATAAGGGTCTTTATAAGGCTCAAAGTAGCTTGATATTTCAGGTTTTGAATACGTTTTCACTTCCTTAACCTGTGCGGCATGAACTAAATGATCTCGCTCTTTTCTCAATGCCTCAAACTGAGCCTCACCATCCCGATCCTGTGTCAGAAGATGAATGCTCACATATGCCTTATCATCTCGTATGACAAGCTGAAAAGTCGCTAATGCAAAATAAGCCTCTGGAAAACCCGTCCATTCCCCAGCAACATTATTTTGTGGATCAAATGTGAAGCCCCCGAACAAAATAGGTTGAAGCTCGCTTTGTCCTTTCAGACAATTCTTTGTTAAACTCTTCCATTCAGCTTCTACAGCATCAAAACGATCATTTTTTTTATTATTTTGAATGGTATGGGCATGTCCTAGCCCAACTAATGTCATTGTTTTTTCTCTATTTTGCCAATAAAATCGTTCACCTTTATAGCACTCTTCACCTGCTGCATAAAATGCTAATGCAGATAGGTGACTCACTTCCATTGTTTCCATATAAAAATGAAGGCTTTGGCCCAAAGAGTCCACTTCTACTTCTGTGGCTTGGTACCACTTCTGTTGCATGAAAATTACCTCCGTTGTTGCAGTGTACATAATAAATGATGGCGAAAATACATCATTTTTTGGGCTGGCAACCGTGTCATTCGTACTGTTGCTATCCACCCTATTTTTATTTTCAGTTCATAAATGCATGTTCTATTGTATCACTTTTTTTCATTTTACAGTATGTAATAAGCTGTGAACCTACCCATTTTCTCAATCTTCGTTTAAAATAAGAAGAGTCGACAACATTTGAAGGAGAGAAAGACCTTATGACCAAAGTCATTGAAGCTGATAGGGGTTTTAAAGTTTGGTGGCATTTAACACGTCCACATACTTTAACCGCTTCATTTGTTCCAGTATTCCTAGGAACAGCAATTGCACTAGCAATTGAAAAAGAAACAATTGATTTTGGACTATTTTTTGCTATGCTCATTGCAAGTATGCTTATTCAAGCAGCAACGAATATGTTCAATGAATATTATGATTACAAATTAGGATTAGACAACGAGGATTCTGTCGGAATTGGCGGAACGATTGTCCGTCATGGTGTACAACCAAAAACGATTATGATGATTGCGCTAAGCTTTTATGCTATTGCCATGCTACTTGGCATTTACATATGTGCCTCCACATCTTGGTGGTTAGCTGCTGTCGGACTAGTTTGTATGCTGATTGGTTTCTTATATACAGGTGGGCCATATCCAATCGCCTATTCACCTTTTGGAGAAATTGTTTCTGGGGCAGTAATGGGAATGGGAATCGTTTTAATTGCTTTCTATATTCAAACGCTTACAGTAACACTGGATGCCGTCTTACTTTCCGTTCCAAGTATGATTTTAGTTGGTGCTATTATGCTATCCAATAATATTCGTGATATTGTTGGCGATACAGAAGGTGGACGCAAAACATTGGCTATTTTGGTAGGACGTGATAATGCAATCTCCGTGCTATCAGGATTTTTTATCGTTTCATACTTATGGGTGATCGCCCTTGTTGCAATTGATGGCATTACTTTTTGGGCTTTGATTATTTTCTTAAGTATCCCTAAACCATTGCGTGCCATTCAAATATTCAGAGATAAAAAAGAAGCCAAAGAAGTGATGCCTGCGATGAAATATACAGCGCAAACGAATACATTCTTCGGCTTCCTATTAGGAATTGGTTTATTAATTGATTATTTCTTTTAAAAAGTGCGGCAGCCTTATCGGGTTGCTGCTTTTTTTACATACCGTGTGAAATTTTGACTAGCAATGCCATGTACCTCTTCCTCTGAAAAGCGAGTTCGTAATGCCTCTAATAAATTTTGAGCCTCTCCGGCATGAGCTAACCCTTTTACAGTCACATCTATGCCATCAAAATCTGAGCCCAACCCTATATGCTCGACACCTACTAAATTGGCGAAATGCTCCACATGATTTACCAATTGTTCTAGCGTTGCATCTTGACCACCAATAAAGAGTGGAAAATAAACAACATGGATATGCCCTCCATGTTTTACAAGGGCCTTCGCTTGTGCATCTGTTAAATTACGAGGATGATCACATAATGCTCGTGCATTACTATGGCTAGCAATAATATGCTTTGCTAACGGTAACACATCCCAAAAGCTTTGTTCATTTAAATGGGAGACATCAATAATAATATCACCGTCATTTAATAGTTGAATGACTTCTTTACCAAATGGCTTCAATCCAAGACTTGCATCTTGTTCCGCTCCATGGGCAACAGCATTTTCTTCATTCCACGTTAAACCGACTAATTTGACACCTGCATCAAGTACAGCAATTAGCTTTGTTAAATCATCGCCTATTGCGCTACAACCTTCTAAGCTTAAGATAGCTCCTATTTCATGGGGAGCCAATTGTTCTAGCTGTGCCCAATCTGTAATATGCACCATGCCCTCTGTTTGTAAGACATGGGTATGAAATGCTTCTATTTGGCGAATGACTTCAAGAAATTGTTGGTTTTGAGGGATTGCTGGGTCAATAAAGATGGCGAATACTTGAGCTTTTATTTGCCCTAACTGCAGTCTTTTTTGATTGACGTGTATTCGCACATCCTCTGCAAAACTAGCCGCTTCAAGCGTTGTTAATTTCAAAAGTGCATCACAATGTAAATCAATAATGTTCATCTTCTCACCTCTACAGCTATTATACTGCTTTAGTAAGGAAAATACTTACTGATTTTTATCCTGTGGTGTATCAGAAGAACCAAATTCTTCAAGCTCTATAAAATCATCAGATCTTGGTGTTGAAGAAAGCACATCCTCCTCCACTGGTCGTAAATGATCTTCTTTCTTTTCCGCATGCTCGACACATGTCAGAGCTTGCGGCATAGCCTCTAAACGTCCAATTGGAATCTCTTTACCACAGACAGTACAGTTGCCATATGTTCCGTCAGCCATTGCTTGAAGAGCTTCTTTTATTTCCTCTGCATTGTCGCCACGATGCTCATCAATAGCCATTTCTGTAAGCTGATCTGTTAAATCACTGGCATTATCAGCTGGATGATTATCATAATTTGATAGCTCTGTCGCTTGGGGACGCTCTGATTCATCTATTCGCTTTTCGATTTCTTGTAATTCTTGCTCCAATTGTCTTTTTAACTTTTGCATAACTTGTTGATCCAAAAAAATCTCCTCCTTATGCTTTCATTTTTTCCTAATTTATTGTTTCTAAAACATCAGCATAAGGAAGGTTTATTTATTTACTCGTATAAGCTACGATTGCATCGTGTAAAAACTGCGCAGCTCCCACTACACTACGCTCGTCGTAATAAGCGGTGAAACGTTCATCTGCTATATACATTTGAGCGAGCCCTGCATGTGCCTCTTTAGAATATTCTTTCCATGAAAAGCTCAACCATCGTTTATGGAGCTCTGCGACTTCCATTGCAATATCACTTGTTGCGTCTCCCAACCCCATTGCTTCTGTTAAACGTTCAAACATTTGCTGCTCCAATTGCTGCATTGCCTGAAATTGTTCCTCTGTCATATTCATGAGCTTAGCATTCGAAGCATCTACCGTTTTATCTCCATATTTGGCACGAATTTCTTGACCATATTTATTTTCATTATCCTCGATTAGCTTTTCTTTAAATCCATTAAATTTCTCTTCATTTGACATAGGTCTTTCCCCCTCAATTGATAGTATCGTTTTTTCTACCGTCTGTAAGATCGTCTCAAGCTGTTCTTTTCGTTTAAGCAGAGCAGCTTTATGTGACTTCAGCGCCTCGGAATGTTGAAAATGAGGAGCTTGAATAATTTTCTGAATAGTTGCTAGCTTCATATCCAATGCTCGGTAAAATAAAATCTGCTGCAGCAAATCGACTTCAGATTGACCGTAAAATCGATAGCCTGCCTCATTGGTTCTAGCTGGTTTCAGTAGCCCAATTTCATCATAATAACGCAGAGTTCTCGTACTTACACCAGACAATTGGGCAAGCTCTTGAATTGTATATTCCATGTTTTCACCTCCATTACTGCTACTGTAAACTTTGACGCAACGTTAAGGTCAATAGGAAAAATAATTTTTTTCTCTTCCTATAATCATCCTCTCCGTTCATATAATTCCATAACTACCTATAAAACTATATTTTCCAACCGATATAAATAGTAAATATTTCATAGGAGGGTAATAGGATGAAATGTCCAAATTGTCAGCATGAGAATCTAAATGACAGTAAATTTTGCTCGGGTTGTGGTACTAAATTGACAAATACACCCTCAAAACAGGGTATCCCAACATGGGCCATTATCGTATTGTCCGTCTGTTTCCTTGCAATTGGTGGGCTGGGCTATGCCTATTGGGATTTCTTCTCCAATAAAAAAGGTAATGCAGCCACTTACTCGGAAATAAATGACAAGCAGAACTTAGAGACAAAGCAAGTTTCCTCTGAGGAACTGACGAAAAAGCAAGAAGCTCATGCACAGCAGGTTGATCGTGTCACTCTTATAAAGGAGATTCAACAAAAGGTATTCACCATTCTAACTAACAATGCGCAAGGTTCCGGCTTCCTCTATAAAAAAGGGGGGTATGTTATTACTAATGCGCATGTTGTCCAAGGTGAAGTCGAAGTAATGGTTCGAAATTCTATGGGTCAAGAATCACCTGGTACAGTAGTCGGTATATCTGATCGTTATGATATAGCTTTAATACATGTTCCTAGCTACCAAGACAAAGCACCATTAGGTATTGAAACATCAGAATCACCTATCGGCTTAGAAGTCATTGCCTTTGGAAGTCCACAAGGCTTTGAAAATTCAGCCTCCATTGGCTATATAACAGGCAATAAACGGGATATGAAGCTTGAAAATTTTATATACAAACAAATATATCAGGTCGATGCACAAATTGATAAAGGCAGTAGTGGTGGTCCCTTGGTGGATGTCAATACAGGAAATGTAATTGGGATTAACTCATTACTTTACACAACCGAAACAAGCACACACTTCGCCTTCTCTATCCCTCTATACAGTATGGTAGACCAATTTGATGGGTGGATTGCTCAGCCTCTTTCTGCAAATGAGGTTCGTTCTGTTGCTAATCAATACGAAAGCAGTGAACAACCTGCTAGTCATACAGAAACTACTACTGAAGCAGACAATTTGTTAGCAGGGCAATTCGTGCAAGCATTCCGCCTATACTATGAAATGGCCCTTAATGAAGGTGATTTTTATTGGATTGCCGATATGCTTGCACCTAGTAGTTCTGCTTATAAAGAACTAGAAAAATATATAAATGAAATTGCGTATCAGGGCAATTACTTCTATTTTACAAACAATGAAGTCCTTGATGTACAATATTCGAATGGCCAATACTATGTTGATATGAATGAAACCTTTGATTTCTATGATGCCCAAGGTAATTATCAATTTTACGATCGGTATAAGACATATACGGTAATCACAGATGAATATGGTGCTTATAAAATTGCCGCTATTAAAATTCACTAATATCGTCTGAAAGCCATCGAGAGTAACTCCTCGATGGCTTTCGTCTAAATTACTATTGATATTTTCCATGCCACACTATTTGTCGATAATTTTCTTTATCCGTGTCACCCTCTGTATTAATTAATAATACTCTCGCATCGCCATTTAACTGTAACGTATCTTTTAATTGTTTATAACGATCATTTGTCATGATTTCATAAAAACAACCAAATGGAGCTGCTCCCGATTCACCTGCTACAATGCGTGTATCGGTATTCAATGGATTTCCAAGGATACGCATTCCTGTTGCTGCTACTTCTTCTCCACAGCTAATGCTTACTTTCGTATAGGCCTTTAACAGCTGCCACGCCTGAGGATTTGGTTCGCCGCACGCAAGCCCTGCCATTATCGTTTGCATGTCGCCGCCAACAGTTACAAATTCATTGTTCCCCGCTTTAAAGCTTCTATAATAACAATTAGCTACATGCGGCTCCACTAAAACAATCGTCATTTCCTGCTCATAGTATTGTCTTAAAAAGGCAACTACTGCTGCTGCAAAGGACCCTACTCCAGCCTGTAAAAACACATGAGTCGGTGCTTGTTCTATCTCTTCAACAACCTCTTGTATTAGAGTTGTATAGCCTTGCATAATCCATAATGGAATTTCCTCATAGCCATCCCACATTGTATCCTGAATTAAAATCCAACCATGCTCTTCAGCTAGCTGAGAAGTATAACGAACAGTATCATCATAATTCATCGCGGTAATTTCACCATAGGCTCCCTCATTGATAATATTTTGTAATCGTTCCTTGGCGCTACCAGCAGGCATATAGATTCGTGCTTGAAAACCTAGCTCTCGAGCTGCCCAAGCTACCCCTCGACCATGGTTCCCATCAGTTGTTGAAATAAACGTTAACTCACCCAACTGATCTTTTATTTCTGATGACTTTAATTGTTCAAAGGAAAGATCTTCAATATCTTTATTGAGCATACTGGCAACATATTGTGCGATAGCATAAACGCCTCCTAGTACTTTAAAGGCATTCAAACCAAATCGAAACGATTCATCTTTTATCCAGATTTTTTCTACATCCATATAGGAAGCCAATGATGCTAAATGATGGAGTGGTGTTATTTCAAACTTCTCATATGTACGTTGGAATTGACTAACTTTCTTACACTGTTCTAGTGTAAAATTCGAAAGTAAGGCTGTTATTTGTTCGTCAGTATCTTGCCCTACATAATGTTGATTAGGAACCCATTTTAATTTTTCACTCATAGCTATACCCCCTCTCCCACATTTTAGTCTATATCGCTAAAATATACAAAACGCTCATACGGAAATAAAAAAACTATACACTCATCTTATTTCGATGAATGTATAGCTTATCCATTAATTATTTCGTAAAGATTTCTTCTACCTGATCTAGCATAATATCAGCAGCTAGAATTCCTCCAGCTGTATTCCAAATGACATCATCTACTTTATGTGCATTGCCTTTTTGAACAGCAGAAAGGTTTTTCCAAAGAGGATCGTGTGTCCACTCTTGTTCAGTTGCTAATGCTGAATCATCACCTGTTGGCATGTATGTGAAGTAGAAAATAACATCCCCATCCATTTGAGGAATTACTTCTTTCCCTACCTCTACAGCTAAGTTTCCTAGCTTTGCATTATCTTTAAATAAATCTGCTTGCGCTGGAACACGTTTAAATCCTAACGCATCAAAAATAATACCTGAGAATGAATCTGTGTAATAGATACGAGATTTATCTGCCATAAAGCGGACAAATGAAACTTCTTGGTTTGTTTGATCACCAAGTTTTTCTTTTAACGCTTGTAGCTTATCATCGTAAGCTGTTAACACTTCTTTACCTTTTGTTTCTTGATTTACTGCTTTTGCGTATAACTGAAAGTTCTCTTTCCAATCACCACGTAATGTTTCAGAGAACACGGTTGGCGCAATTTTGCTAAGTTTCGCATAATCTTTTTCTTGTCGTAATTTATTACCAATGATTAAATCTGGTTTTAATGAAGCAATTTTTTCTAAATTAATTTCATGTTCAATTCCGACTACTTCGACACCTTCCATCTGATCCTTAATATGATCATACCACGGATCACCTGTCCATGATTGTACCGCACCAACTGGCTTAATGCCTAACGCTAAAAGTGCCTCTGTTCCTTCATTTGTTAAAACAACAATGCGTTTTGGTGTGTCTTTTACTTCAGTTGTTCCCATAGCATGTTCTACACTGTAAGCATTGCTTTCTTTTGAACTTTCTTCTTTCTTATCATCGTTAGAATTACCGCATGCTGCCAGAACAAAAATAGCAACAATAGCTAGCAAAACTAAGAGTTTTTGAAATCCTTTTTGCACCTTTTCTTCCCCCATTGTATATGATAAAATGTTTAAGCATAATTGACGAGAATGAAAATCAGTTTCATTTGTCTCTTAGAACGTTACTAATCTTATTGTATGAGCTTATTAGTGTCAATACATATTTTAATAATTATGAAAGAAAAGAGTATAGTTTAAACATGATTTTAAAAAATAATTATTCTAAAACGTTCGCTTTAATCGTAGGGGTTTTGCTACTACTTCTTTGCATGGGCATTAGTATTGTCTATGGCTATGCAAATACTTCTATCCAAACTACCCTTGAATCTTTTTTTCATTTTAACCATTCAAATGAACATATCATTATTCAAAATGTTCGTATTCCAAGAGCACTTATAGCCAGTTGTGTTGGCGCATCGTTAGCGATTACGGGTGTGCTTATGCAAACTTTAACGAAAAACCCTTTAGCTTCTCCTGGAATATTAGGGATAAATGCTGGAGCAGGATTTGCCGTTGTCTTTGCCATGATTTTTTTCCATATTTCAGGTTTACAATCATTTGCATGGATCGCCTTTCTAGGTGCTGCCATCGCGGCATTAGCTGTTTATGCAATCAGTTTCTCCGGAAGAGATGCCGTAACACCCGTAAAAATTACTTTAGCAGGCGCTGCCATTAGTGCACTTTTTGCATCATTTACACAAGGGTTACTCGCTACAAATGAAGCAGAACTTGAGCAAGTATTGTTTTGGCTAGCTGGCTCTGTCCAAGGGCGAAAACTCGAAATTCTGCTCTCAGTTCTCCCATATTTAGTGATCGGGTGGATAGCTGCTCTAATCATTTCCCCTAAAATGAATACTCTTGCGCTAGGAGATGATGTGGCAAGAGGACTAGGATTACGTATAGGGTTAATGAAAATAATTGTAGGTTTGATTGTTATTTTTTTAGCAGGGGGTGCTGTTGCTATCGCTGGCCCCATCGGTTTTATTGGCATTGTAGTTCCCCATTTTGCGCGTAAGTTTGTCGGCACGGATCATCGATGGCTTATTCCGATGGCTGCCTTACTTGGAGGCATTTTATTATTGTTAGCGGATGTCGCAGCCCGATATATCATCATGCCACAAGAAGTACCAGTCGGAGTCATGACCGCAATGATTGGCGCGCCATTCTTTATTTACCTTGCGCGAAAAGGTGGAAAAAAATAATGAAAAACATACGAACAGTCCGTTTATTTCAGAAAAAAATATCCTTTTTATTAGATGTACAAGCTATGAAAAAATTACTGGTGATTAGCTTTCTAACACTAGCGGTTTTCTTTCTTAGCGCATCATTCGGGGATTCTTTTATTAGTCCTATTAAAGTTGTACAAACTCTCTTCGGCCAAGGCTCTGATTTTGATCAGTTGATCATTATTGATTTTCGAATGCCCCGAATTTTTATGGCTATGTTTACTGGTATGGCGCTAGCTGTAGCAGGTGCTGTTTTACAAGGAATCATTAAAAATCCACTGGCCTCTCCTGATATTATTGGAATATCTGCTGGGGGCGGTGCAGCTGTTGTTGGTTTCTTAGCCATTTTCAGTGATTCTAATCACTCTTTAACAGTCAGTATAGAATGGATGCCATTAGCAGGTTTTATAGGTGCTACTGTAGTTGGGTGTTTGGTTTACCTATTTGCATGGAAAGATGGTGTTACGCCAAATCGTCTTGTTTTAATCGGTATTAGTGTATCCGCATTGATGCAAGCCATTACGACCATGCTAATGATTATTGGTCCTATCTATCAAGCAAGTGAAGCAAATAAGTGGATTACTGGGAGCGTCAAAAGCGCAGACTGGGATCAAGTTCAAATCGTTGTGCCCTTAATACTAGTACTCCTACTTGTCACGTTCTTTACTACACGTCAGTTAAATGTACAAGAATTAGGTGATGATACAGCGGCAGGATTAGGACAATCCGTTCAAAAAACTCGTCTTTATTTAATTCTTTTATGTTGCTGCTTAGTAGCAAGTGCCATTTCCTTTGCGGGGGCAATTGGATTTGTAGGGTTGATGGCCCCTCATATCGCACGTCGTATCGTTGGTTCATCGTTCGGAGTACTTGTTCCAACTTCCGCAGCCATTGGAGCATTGCTCGTAATGGTTGCTGATATTATCGGTCGTACTGCGTTTAGCCCTTTAGAAGTGCCAGCTGGTGTCTTTACTGCTGCCATCGGTGCTCCTTATTTTATCTATTTATTATTTAGAAATCCTAATAAATAAAGGAGTCCATACAACATGACTGAATCCTTATTAACTAAATCCCTAACATTAAGTTATGGTGATTCCAATATTATCGAAGATCTCAATTTATCTATCCCTTTGAATGAAATTACTGTCTTAATTGGAGCGAACGGCTGTGGCAAATCTACACTTTTACGCTCTATCGCTCGATTATTAAAGCCCAAAAAGGGATCTGTGTTATTAGATGGCGAAGATATTTTTAAACTATCTACAAAGCAAGTAGCTAAAAACCTTTCTATACTTCCTCAATCACCAGTAGCACCAGAAGGCTTAACGGTTTTACAGCTCGTTAAACAAGGACGATTTCCTTATCAAAGTTGGCGCCAGCAATGGACGGAGAAGGACGAGGAAATTGTGCTGAATGCCTTAAAAGCAACAGGTACGGAGCAATTACGAGATAGACCAGTGGATGAGCTATCGGGTGGGCAACGTCAACGTGCATGGATTGCTATGACACTTGCTCAAGATACAGATATTATTCTTTTAGATGAGCCTACAACTTATTTAGATCTAACTCATCAAATAGAAGTGTTAGATTTATTATTTGAATTAAATCAACAGCAAAAGCGAACAATTATTATGGTCTTACATGATATCAACCTCGCTTGTCGTTATGCCGATCATATCATTACTGTACGTGATCGAGGAGTTTATCGCCAAGGTAAGCCTGAAGAGATCATGACGACAGAATTAGTTAGCCATGTATTTGATCTTGAATGTCAAATGACATCAGATCCAATCTTCGGAACACCTTTATGTATTCCTTATGGTAAAGGACGAAATATTACGTAAGTCTTCTAAAAACAACAAGCCTTCGCCGATTGAATATCTGGCGAAGGCTTTCTTGTTACCTGTTCTTTTCCGTTCATAAAAAAAGTGCAGTAGATGTAAATTCATCTACTGCACTTAGTATGACCCGTACGGGATTCGAACCCGTGTTACCGCCGTGAAAGGGCGGTGTCTTAACCACTTGACCAACGGGCCAATGGCGGAGAAGGAGGGATTTGAACCCTCGCGCCGGTTACCCGACCTACACCCTTAGCAGGGGCGCCTCTTCAGCCTCTTGAGTACTTCCCCACACAAAAAAATGGCTCCGAAGGCAGGACTCGAACCTGCGACAACCTGATTAACAGTCAGGTGCTACTACCAACTGAGCT